>CAZSZQ010000028.1:26653-28174 GCA_964610475.1 uncultured Desulfatiglans sp. | reverse complement strand
TTCTGGGACTGGTTTCATGATAATGAAGAGGCATTATTTAATATCAAAACAGGGAAAGAACCAATTCTCGCCAAATTGTCACAACAACTTATGAAAATCAAAGATGGGCTTTCCTTTGAAATCGGCCCTCCGGTTGGAGGGAAAAGGGAGTTCTTCATCAGCGCGGGGGGATTGAAAGATCTGTTTCCGGCGGTAGAGGCGCTTCACGCACGTGCGTATGACCTGGAGAGATGGATATTTATTAAATTTAAGCAAAGGAAACAGATTAACGAATTACATTTTGCAGATAAAATATTCAATGGAAACAATGTATTTTATACACTCAATGATGAAGATGAAAAGATAGGCATTGACCTTTTTTTTGAAGATTATAATGAAAAGCACATGAGTCTTTATGGTAATGCCGGGTTCATTCTACTAGACAATGCGTTAGGTGAATTTGATGTGGCCACGAAGGTAGGAGAGATCCGGTTCAGGAACATTCAGGATGAAATCATAAATAAGATGAAACCTATCAGATGTATCGCAACAGATTTCGACAGCCTCTTCGAAAAGAAGTCAGAAAAGAAATAATTAATATTTTAACTAATTATGCCGATAAACTCAGCATACAACCTTAGAATAGACTGATTTTAAAATCTTTTTAAAAGGAGACTGTAATGGGACTTTTACTCAAGATTTTAGGCATAATTTTTATTGTGATCCTTCTTTTATTGGTTTATCTGTTTTTCCATTTACAGAAATGGTTTAAAAATATCAAATCATCGACGAATGATTCCCCAGGGGTGCCGGTAAAAATCCATTTAAATGAAGATCTCGACCCGCAATGGACTGGTACAGAGGATGTACAGGCGATGGTCGATGAATTTAATGGCGCCGGTTTTTTAAAAGGAAAAGCTTACACAATTATTGAGATGCCTCAAGTCCGGTTGCTTAGTCTTTTCTCCAGTCAGAATATTCCGGCAGTAATCTATAAGCATGACCAGGGCTTCTACTGGGTCGATATTGCCATACAATACAAGGACGGTAAGGAGCTTACAATATCCAATGCCCCTGCAGGCGATGAACTTGACAGCCGCCCTGAGGTAAAAAAAATTACCAAACCAGGTGTAACTGTGGGTGAGTTGATTACCATGTTGAAAACCGAATTGGAAGCAAAGCCCATAGTACCGGTAAACGATATAGATTTCAGAAAGAACTTTGAGGAAAGTTATGAACGCAGCATGACATGGCGAATGAACAGGGGCGGCACAACCGAAGAGGAATATCAGCGGGTTGCTGAAAAGAGCAATACAACCCTGGATAAGGAACAGATACATGATGCATTTATAGAATCAAAAAGAAAAGAATTAATTACATGGCATGAGGCGTGTCTTGAATTAGCGCTGGAAAAAAAAGGTGTGCCAAAGGAAAAGTGGGATTCTTTTAAACGGAAATTATTTATTGTCAGTGATAAAATGCACCCCGAGGCCTTTCTGGAGTATTTGGATGAACATATGGATATTACCGAAACGGCTAAAG
>CAZSZQ010000028.1:0-26553 GCA_964610475.1 uncultured Desulfatiglans sp. | reverse complement strand
TCCTATTTCCGGCAGGATAATCAGTGGCGTAATCAAATTGAATGGAAAGAAAAAGATGAAGCATGTTGCGGGATTTCCGGCGGTTTTTCATTAATAAAGTATATATGCACACTATTACTTTTTAAATTGGTAATTAAATTTCTTTCGATTGTATTCCGATGCAAGG
Source organism: uncultured Desulfatiglans sp. (assembly GCA_964610475.1). Taxonomy (GTDB): domain Bacteria; phylum Desulfobacterota; class DSM-4660; order Desulfatiglandales; family HGW-15; genus JAAZBV01. The sequence continues at coordinate 26,387 of CAZSZQ010000028.1, read as the reverse complement.
ATTTATTCTTCGCCTTAAAAAATAAACTTTACTCGTTATTTGGAATACGACCAGCCATCCCGAAGGGGTTTGATCTGACGCCGGAACAGGATGCATTCCTGGGCGGGGCTATTGCGGAACATAATCGAAACAACGATAGGTTAATAAAAGACTGGGGATTTGGAGAATATAAGGAATGTGGCTTTGATCAGACGACTGGGATTTTCTTCCTGATGTTAAAGGACGGCAAGAAGATTACCGCCTCCGGACAGATCTATGGAAGTTTTTCGGACGCTGATGGCACATGGGAGTGGGCCTGGAATAATCCGAATGTGGAAGATTTAGTAAAAAAGGATTCCATGCTTGTGCGTGAGTATGGGGAAAAGCAGGGGCAGGGATTTGAGTACCTTTGCCTCGGCTTACAACCAACTTTACATAATATGGCGCCCATTTATTTTGCGGCAATTGCTGAGTAACTAAGCAAGGCGCAAGGCGTATTTCCTGTTAAAAACGATGTTTATACATTCTATATAGGATTAAAGGATTTGAAAAAAGAATAATGTAAATAGCCGGAATTGGTGAATACAATCTGGAGGGAATAAGTATATGCATATTATTTTAGGCGCACTGGGTTTAATAGTCACCATCTTGATTTTAATAAATCGTTTATCAAATGCAGGAATAGATATCGGCTGGCTGGACCCATTTAAGTGGAATAGAAGAAGAAAATGGAGGCAGGAATATCATTCAAACCCTGTTTTTAACATCGAAGATCCTATGAAATCTACAGCATGCCTTATGTATACGATGTCCAAATGCTCAGGTGATATATCGCGGGAAGAAAAAGAGGTTATGCTTTCCATATATAAAGATGTTTTTAAATTGGCTGATAGAGAAGCTACAGATCTTCTTTCGACTTGCAGCTACTTTATTAAAGATGAAGATTTGGTTAAAAATAATTTATCAAAGTTTCTAAAACCCAGCATTAACTACTTTGCTGAAGAACAAAAAGAGTCGGCCTATTCGTTAATAGAAAAGGTTGCTTGTTGTGAAGGTGGACCAAATGAAAAGCAATCGGAATTATTGAATCAGATTAAAGAAGCATTCAAGCCGAAAAAGGAACAATTCAGGAAATGGTAAAAGAGGATTAATAATAAAAGTGCACGGTATCTGCTGGGAAGATAGGTAGGTCGGGTTAATAACCCGACACCCTTTAAGGAATAATGTCGGGGTCGCTTAACCCGACCTACATAACTATCTCAAACTAATGGGGTGTTAAACACTACCCGCTTAGCATCTTAGATTCTATTTGAGATGGTTGCCTTTATAAGCCGGATATTTTCGCTGAATGCCTTTATGGCCCATCCCGGGCCGTCTTTTCCAACAACACCATTTATATGGGTATTGTCTATCTTGCCTGATATGGTGATAGCAAAGTCAGTATCAATTTATCCAGTAATCCTTCACAATACCATCCTTTATTTTGAATGAGATATTTTCCTTTGTGTCTTCCGATGTATTGGAGTTGAATATCAGGAACAGGGAAAAATGTCTGGTTGTGTGTTTTGTATTTTCATAGGTGAGGAGCTCTTCGCCATCCGGATACTGCTTTTCTCTGTCCGGCGGGCCAAAGATATCAAGAACCCATTCCTTTGTTGTAACACCGGGTTTTATGCTGTCCATCCGGTTCTTTGATACAGTATAATCAGATGATGAATTTGTGGTGTGTGATCCGTGGCTGATCATGCATCCTGTCAGAAAAATACCGGCTGAAATAAAAATAAATAATAAAAGGGCTTTTTTCATTTGGTTCTCTCCTTTTAAAATAAAATATAAGAAAATTTATTGCCTGTTATTCTGGCGCCCTGTTTGCACCCAGCGGATTTATTAGGGAGGGGTTCATTAAATACCGGGAACACCTTTTTACCGTGTTCAACAGAAACCAGGATAACAGGCTGAACGGGTGATAATAAACATGACACCCGCAGTAGAAAAAAACTCATGCTTATTTTTTCTTATTAATTACGGATGATCTGAAGTGAAAGCATTATATATGCCATTAACATTAGAGTTTTATTTTGTCTTAAATATCAGCCGGATAAAAAGCTGTCAGGTTTTTAATTCGGGGGAAGGATTCTATAAAGATGGTTTTTATCACCACATAATAGCGGGTAAGGTCATTCGCCTATAATTTTAACAAGCACCCTTTTCTTTCTCTTCCCGTCAAACTCCCCGTAAAAGATCTGCTCCCAGGCGCCGAAATCCAGTTTACCATCGGTTACAGCGACAACCACTTCCCTCCCCATGAGCTGTCTTTTCATATGCGCGTCTGCATTGTCCTCCCCGACATTATGTCGATACTGGGAAACAGGTTCATGGGGGGCAAGCTTTTCGAGCCATAATTCATAATCATGATGAAGGCCAGACTCATCATCGTTAATGAATACAGAGGCGGTTATATGCATTGCATTACAGAGCAAAAGCCCTTCTCTGATCCCGCTCTCTTTAAGGCACCCTTCAACCTTCGGGGTTATGTTTATAAATGCCCTCCGTGTGGGCACGTGAAACCACAAATCTTTTCGGTATGTCTTCATAATATATCAAGAACCTCATACTTCTGGAGACCGCCCGGGGTTTTAACCTTTACCTCATCTCCCACTTCACTACCGATAAGTGCCATTCCAATAGGGGATTTTACAGAAATCTTTCCATTATCCGGATCAGATTCATATGGCCCCAGGATCTGATATTGCACCTCTTCTTCGGTTTCAACATTATAGAGAAAGACAGTCCGGCCAAAAACCACCCTGTCTTTGGGACCGTTTACAAAGTCTATTACCTCTGCCTGGCCTATGACTCTCTCCAGTTCATTGATCCTTCCTTCGAGAAAAGACTGTTTTTCTTTTGCTGCATGGTACTCTGCGTTTTCACTCAGGTCCCCATGTTTTCTTGCTTCTTCGATCGCCCTGATATTCTCAGGACGCTCTACCTTTTTTATATGTGAAAGTTCTGCCTTAACCTTATCAAGACCTTCCTTTGTAAATGGGATCCTCTCCATAAATTCTCCTCTTTGAAATAGTGTGAAAATCAGCTCCGTAAAACAGGCATCAATTATTCATTATTATATCCGGCCCTATTTCCCGTTATTCTTCCGGATGTAAACATCATTTAGAACCTCAGAATCAATAGCAAGATCTGTCTCTCCTACCTTGAGCACAAAGGCAGGATATGTCTGGTGAACCTTTACGACTTCGCCAGGTGTAATCCCGAGATCGGTCAGCCTGTCAAGCCGGGCATGATGTTTTGTAGAAACATACACAATCCTTCCGGATTCACCTGACTTAAGGGTATTAAGGGGCATAATCACAGGATGGATATTATGTTCGGCCCTCTTGCAGCAGGCTCCTGGCGGAATATGCCTTCCATGCGGGCATTCGCGCGGGTGCCCGAGCAGGGTGCAGATGGCATCAAGGGCCTCGTGGCTCAGGCAGTGTTCAAGGCTGCATGCCGTCTCTTCCATAGGCGCATCCTCTATCACCATGACATCTGTAAAGAGTCTTTCAGCCAGCCTGTGCGCCCTTATAAGTTTTTTGGCTATATCTTCACCTTTCTGGGTAAGGTTTATCTCATCTTTGACCTCAAATATATAGTCATCATCTATAAGCTTATCTATAATATCCTCTGTTACCTTTGGTGTTTCTATATGGAGAAGATCGGATCTCTTAACAGACCCTATCTCCTTTCCGCACCATATGGACTCCAGGATTTCATCAATTTCTTCTCTTGTCAGTAACATTTTTATCTCCTTTGATTACCTTCTTTATCCAGTCAATGATGCCGGATCTTACTACCGTGCTGTATCCACAGTGCGGACAGCAGATGCTCCTGCAGCTCCTGTTTATGGCGCACCCTTTGCACCCATTTTTATCAGGATCAAATTCATATCCGCACAGGGCACATTTCATAGATTAACCTTTAAAGAGCGCAGCACAAAATTAAAGAGCCCGCCGAATAAAAAGGCAAATACAAATATAAAGGATACTATCAGAGAGGCTGTTTTAAACCCGCGTTCCTTTATCATTATAAACATATTGGCTATGCATGGTACAAAAAGGGTAATGGTTACAAGTGCTACAAGCATCTGGACCTGGTCAAGGTTCCCTTCCCTGATAACAAGAACTGCGGCATAGTCCCTTCTTAAAAAGCCCATGACAAAGGCGCCGGCCACCTCCTTTGGAAGACCGAGCAGGGTGACTACGACAGGTGCGGCGGCATTCTGAATCAGGGTCAGGGCGTTCAATTTATCCAGCGCAAAAAGAATTATGGTACCTATCATAAAAAGAGGCACCGCCTCCTTTAAATACCACTCTATACGTGCAAAGGTCTTTATTACTATATTTGAAAACTTGGGTATTCTGATGGGGGGAGTTTCAAGCATGAAATCGGATTTGTTACCGGGTATCACAACGGATGAAAAAAAGCCCACCACAAAGATGACGCAGACAATGACAAAAACCCAGATAAAGGTAGCCCAGTGGGATATTGTGGAGGTCTCACCGAATATAACGCCAAGCTGGGCTGAGCATGGTACAGCAAGGGCGAGGAGCAGTGTGACTATTATTCTTTCCTTTTTGCTTGGCAGTATCCTTGCCGTAAGGGTTGCCATGGTTGCGCACCCCAGCCCCAGAATCATAGGCAGAACAGCCGTACCGTTAAGCCCGATCGTTTTAAAGAGCCTGTTTACCATTATTGCAAGTCTGGGCAAGTAGCCGGAGTCTTCCATGAAACCAAAAATAATGAAAAAGAAACCTACAATCGGGAGCACTATTGCTATTGCATAGGTGAATGCCATGGTAAAAACACCATATTCACCTACAAGAAATTCATGAATGAATGAGTTACCTGTTACTGCACGAACAACCCTTGTTAAAAAGGGATTGATATATTCACCGAATACAATACTTTCCATAAAGTCTACACAGGTTCCGGCACCGAATTCGCCCACTATCTTATATGTAATATAGAGCACCATAATCAATATGGGTATGCCCCATACCGGATGCATTGATAGCCTGCCAAGGGTCTGGGCAATATTGTGACCCCTGGCGTGTTCATCCTTTGTCTGAACATCCTTCAGGATTTCGTCCACCTTTGCAATACGGCGCTTGTTGATGAGGTAACGCAAAGGTGTTGGATTTATCGACTGCAGTGATGTTCTTATTGCCGCTGCCCTGTCAAAGGCTCCTTTTCCGAATCTATTCAAAAACCATTCTTCTATGCCTTGTTCTCCGGCAAGAAACATTATGGATATTGACCTTGATATTTTCTCCTTTTCATGGACAAGCGCCTGTATCTGTTTGATACCTGATTCCAGTTTTTCACCATAATCCACGGCTACCTTTGGTTTAACAGGGCTGGCGATACTCTTTATGATGGCATTAATCCCTTCCCTTCGTGTGGCAACAGTCGGGATTACCTCTATCCCGAGGATCTGGCTGAGTTTTTTTTCATCTATGTAGATACCCCTGCTCCTCGCCTCATCAACCATATTGATGTCCAGCACAAAGGGAATCTCCGTTTCCGATAACTGTATGCTGATGGAAAGAGCCCTGCGCAGATTTTTTGAATCAGCCACCTGAACAACTACTTCGGCCTTTTCTTCCAGCAGGATATCACGTGTAACCCTTTCATCTTCTGACTGGGGGATGAGGCTGTTGGTGCCGGGGGTGTCAATCACCAGATACTTTTTCTTGCCCCCGAAACGTGAGAAGGCCCTTGATACCTCAACAGTGGTTCCGGGGTAGTTGGATACGGTTACATATTTGCCCGTTAACAGCCCGAAGATAACACTTTTACCCACATTGGGGTTTCCGACAAGTATTATTTTGTCTCTCTCAACGTAATCAAGCTGTTTTTTAGTATCATGTCCGCTCGGGCTCAATGGAGATCCTCCTGAACATATTCACTCAATGAAAAACCGGATCGAAAAGCGGCAAACTGATAGATCCGGATAAATTGGTTAAAAGAAAGAATTTTTTATTTCAAAAAATGTTTTTGATTATAGGAAGGATAATATCCTATGTCAAGTAATATGCCCAAATGTCAGCCGGCAATATCCGAGTGAGTATGAGGTATCTGACCGTGTCCGTGAACATGGACATGACTGTGTGCATATTCTCTCTTGTCGGTGGTAATTTTACCATTCACCATTCCGTATATTGTACCGGAGGTGCGCTCAATAAAATCCATATCATGTGAAATAATAATACTCGAAACATCAATGGATTGCAGGACATGGATAATTTTTACGGTTGTTTCAGCATCAACTCCGGTAGTCGGCTCGTCAAGCAACAGGACTTCAGGCTTCATTGCCAGCACCGTTGCAAGGGATACAAGTTTTTTCTCTCCCCCTGAAAGTCTGTATGTTACCCTCTCCTCAAAATCCTTTAAGCCAAGGGATGAGAGCACCTCCCTTGAAATCTCCTTTGCCTCTAAAGGACCCTTTCCCTGATTTAATGGCCCGAAGGCCACATCATCAAGAACTGTAGGATTGAACAACTGGTCATCAGGGTCCTGAAAAAGCAGGCCTATACGTTGTCTTACCGGTACAAAGTCCTTTTTATTAATCATTTCTCTTCCGAATATAATGAGTCTGCCCGTATCCGGTTTTAAGAGACCCATTATAAGCCTGAACAGGGTTGTCTTTCCGCTACCGTTTGGACCTATCAAGCCAAATTTCTCTCCTTTGTTCAGGCGGAGATCAAGGCCCTCCAGAACCCGCTTTCCGTCAGGGTATGAAAAGAAAACCTTTTCGAGACTTATCAGGTTGATAGTTCCGTTCATCTTACAAGTGTGATAGCCGCAAGGCAAAAAATAAAAATTATAATAAATAAAAAGTCCGTACCCTTGAATACAAACTCGGTCAGATCATAAAACTTACCCTGAAAACCCCTGCACAGCATTGCTGAGTGAACCCTTTCTGCCCGGTCATGGCTTTTAACGATCAGCATGCCTACGAGATATGCATATGACCGATAGGTATGAACATTTGTCCCCGGGTGAAACCCGCGTATCTCAATGGCCTCTTTAAGCCTCCTGTATTCAAGTAAAATAGTATGGACATACCTGTAGGAGAAGATAAATAGATTGACTATCTTTGCAGGAATCCCAAGGGAACCCATTGCCCTTCCCATAGTAAACACAGGCATTGTTGCTGTGAGGGCAATAAGAACAATAATTATTGCATTGGATTTTATTGAAAGAAGAAGGCAGTATATAATTCCCTCCTTTGAAATAACAAGCGGACCCATCTGAACAGCAGGTTCTCCCTTCATTGTAAAGGGTATAAAAACCCATATAAACAAGATAAAGAGGTTTGCAAAAAAAAGGCGCATCAGGAAAGTTTTAACCGGAAGCCTGGCTAAAGCTGCAAGTATTATGGAAATAATGAGACCGGCAAAAACAGGGAAAACCCTTCCTGAAAGTGTTATCACCACTGAAAAAACAAATGCTGCCACCAATTTAACCCTGGGATCAAGCCTGTGAATAAGGGTGTTTCCCTCTGCAAATCTTTCACTGATAATCATCTCGCTTAGCCTTTGATATCTGAAACAGGGTAGTAAAAATCAGGGTTTTCTTGCTGTCGGCAGCATTACCTGCGGTTCTGTGAGAAGAAAATCCCCTTTTTTGATCCATGATTTCAGTTTCTCCGCCACTTCGAGGGCCCTGACATATGAAGAAAGGGGCACTGTCGGTATTTCCTTACCATTGAATTTGATAATACCGCTTTTAAGCTGGTCATAGTTTACCATGGCAAGCACCTTAGACTCTCCATTAGGATAGTCACTGCTGTAATCTACTATACGGGTATATATATCTTCATCGGATACCCCTGTATAGCGGGCCATCTCTTCATTAAGGATGGGTATAGGGATGCCTAGGCCTATATTTATGCTGCATCCATAACCGAGCATGCTTACGCCGGCAACCCATTTCGGGTCCATAGCCTTCATGTCGCCCATCACCATTAGTGTGCCTGCTCCGGACATGGGTATACCATTTTTTGATCGTTCAACATTCGGGTTATGCTGTGTACCTGGGCCAATAATATAGCCCTGTGCACCCCCCAGAAAGATCCTGGTCCCCATTCCTAGTGTAAGATAGTAAGGGTCATTGAACAGTGGACTTAAACAACCTGCTGTAGCATAATTTGCATTTCCAGCCTTGGGTTTCAATACTCCCATATATGTATAGATAGTTTTTGAACTCATATTTATTGCACAATTATAATTCTGATAGGCGTTTCTGGGGTTCAGCATTAATGCATAAGGCAGATCAGAAAGGGTTATCTTCTTTTCCAATTCCTTTCTTGGGTAACAGTCTGTACCGTAGGATGTTGCCCTTAATGTAACTTTTTTACCTGCTATAAGATCATGAATTACATGGCCTCCTCCGTACTTGAACTGGCCGGGATATACTCCGTTTAGAGGGTCATCCTCCGCAACCTCTGTTGCCCCGATATATGCGTCCACAGCTGCAACACCAGCATAGGCCGGGACATTATTAAACCATACCTTTGATGCCTTAATGCCGGGTTTTGTATGACCAAAGTTGATAAATGCCCCCGAAGAACACATCGGCGAAAAGGTTCCTGTTGTGACAACATCTATTTCTGCTGCCGCAACCCTTGCACCCTTCTTTTTAACAATCTCTGTCATCTCGTCGGCCCTTACTACAACAGCCTTTCCGGACCGGATCTTCTTGTTAATCTCTTCTATTGTCCTTGTATTCTTTTTGACTGCCACCTTTTCAAACCTCCGGGGATACTCTTAATCTCATACTAATAATCTGCTTTTTAAAAATGCAGCGGGTAGCAATGATAGTTCTAAAACATAGATAACACAAGTAAAAGTTTAATTGATCTAGTTGTTTACTTGACATTTATATGCCCTTTTTATAAGCATTAAACCTTTCCCGGCCGGACATTACCTGATAAACATTCTTATCACGGGAAATACCTGTACATTTAACCAGGGAGAATATATGGGCAACACGGTGTATGCAGGCAACATCAGGATTGGCGAAGAAGGGCCTTTTTTTATCATTGCCGGCCCCTGTGTCATAGAATCGGAAGAGATAACCTTGCGTATAGCTTCATTTTTAAAAGAGACGTCCGAAAAACTTGGTATCCCTGTAATTTTTAAGACATCCTATGACAAGGCCAACAGGACATCCGTTACCTCATACCGTGGCCCCGGTCTTGCTAAGGGCCTTGAGATAATTATGAAGGTAAAGGAGAAGACAGGTCTTCCTGTGCTTTCGGATATCCACGGCGTAGAGGAGGTAGACAGGGCCGCGGAGGTCCTGGATGTGCTACAGATTCCTGCATTTTTAAGCCGGCAGACCGATCTTCTAGTAAAGGCGGGCAAATCCGGGAAGCCTGTCAATATCAAGAAAGGCCAGTTTGTTTCACCCGTTGATTTTGAACAGGCAGTTAAAAAAGTACTCTCAACCGGTAACCGGAATATTATGCTCACGGAAAGGGGAACCTTCTTCGGGTATAATAATCTGGTAGTTGATTTCAGGGGCATCCCTATCATGAAAAGTTTCGGTTTTCCTGTAATCTTTGATGCGACTCATAGCGTACAGCTTCCGGGCGGTGACGGCACATGTTCAGGGGGAGAAAGGAAATATGCAGGCTATCTTGCACGTGCAGCAGTGGCTGCCGGGGCTAACGGTGTTTTTATGGAGGTGCACCCTGATCCTGATAAGGCCCTCTGTGATGGCCCCAACTCCTTACCCCTTGAACAGGTCAAACCTCTTCTTATCCTACTCAAGGATATTCACGGGCTTGTTAATTAACCCTTGGAGACAATCAATATGATAGAAGAAATAGCAAAGAAGATAGGACTGCTTGTTCTTGATGTAGATGGTGTAATGACAGATGGCCATATAGTAATGAATGAGCTGGGGCAGGAGATTAAGTTCTTTAATGTAAAGGATGGGCATGGGTTAAGGCTTTTACTTGATGCAGGTATTGATGTGGCTATTATCACTGGAAGGGAATCGAAGACAGTAAGGCACAGGGCCGCTGACCTGGGGATTTCGATAGTCTATCAGGGAATACATGACAAAGAATCTATATGTAAAAAAATAATGGAAGCGAAGGGGCTTCAGAAGGAACAGGTATGCTGTATAGGTGATGATCTTCCTGATATTCCCATGTTCAGGTGTGCAGGTCTTCCTGTTGCAGTGGCTGATGCCGCTTATGAAACAAAGAAGTCTGCCCTCTTTATTACCAGGGCAGCAGGAGGGCATGGCGCTGTCAGAGAAATATGTGAGATCATCCTCAAGGCAAAGGGTGCATGGCCCGTAACCGAAGGAATTGATGAAAAAAATAAATTAGGCTTTACATAATAAAAATGTATCTGGTATAATTATTGCAATATGGCAAGGCTACCATTTAAATCACTGCCATTAATCGGGGCTGTTCTTCTATTATTAATCATAGGATTTTTCCTTATGAAATCTGACAGAGAAGAACCAGAAAAAATAATCCCCGATGAGATAGTCCCTGAAGCGGATATCAGTTCAAAAAATTTTAAGGTTACACAGACTGACCCCGATAAGGGAACCAGGTTGACACTTGAGGCCGATGAGGGCAGCTATTACTATGAAAAGGATTATGAAATAGGCCGTTTTAATAGGTTCAGGCTGGATTATCAAATGCAGAATGCCCCTGGTTTTAAGATTGAAGGAAACAGCGGAGAGTACAACAAGGCAAAAAATGAGATTACCCTCTACGGTGAACTTAAAGGCATAACCGGAAACGGTTATAAAATTTATACCGAACGAATAACGATTCAACAGAAGGAAAACTGTATAAAATCCGATGAGACTGTAACCCTTGAGGGACCTTTTTTTAAAATAACCGGTAAGGGTTTATTTATGGATATGGAAAAGAAAACGCTGAAAATACTAAAAGATGTAAATTCGGTCTTTTATAGAGGATCCCTTGATATATGAAACCGGTACGCAGCATCTTCTTCATATTAGTATATCTTCTTTTATTATTACCATGTAATATCTATCCAGAGACAACTAAAACAGAGAGTATCTTTTTTTCAGAAAACGGGGAGATAAAAATAGCCGCTGTCTCCTATGAAATGGACATGAAGAATTCCATTATAACCTTTAACAGTGACGTGGACGTTGCGACAAATGACATGACTATGTCATGTCAGAAACTTGAGCTTCATTTTACAAACACGGTCAATGATGCATCCATAAAATCCGGTAAATACAGCATAGATAAAATTATTGCCACAGAATCGGTTATAATCAAACGGCCTGACATTGGCTATGTAACCGCGGAAAAGGCAGAATATCTTAAGAATACCGAAAAGATAATCCTGACAGGCAATCCTTATTATAAATATGGTGAAGGCCGTGAGGGAAGTGGCAAGAGGATTACACTGGATCTCAAAGAAGGCCATTACATTGTTGAAGGAACAAAAGATGACAGGGCAAAGTTTTTTTCAACTGGCGAGAAAGAAAGGTAGCAAGGTTGTTTATGCCGGGTGAAAGACTTGAAACAAAGGAGATTGCCAAGATATACAAAGGTAAAAGGGTGGTTGATAAGATAAATATCAGCATAGAAAGAAATACTATTGTGGGGCTTCTTGGCCCAAATGGAGCAGGAAAGACAAGCACCTTTTATATGATGATAGGCCGTACAAGGCCGGATGAAGGAATGATATTTCTCGACGGAAATGACATAACAGACGATCCTATGTATATGAGGGCAAGAAAGGGGATAAGCTATCTCCCCCAGGAATCCTCTGTTTTCAGAAAACTGACCGTTGAGGAAAATATGTTAGCGGTTTTAGAAGGAAAAAACTTTTCTTCAACCGAAATAAACGATAAGGTGAATAAATTCCTTGCAGAGCTGGATATTAAACATTTAGCAAAGCAAAAGGCATCTTCCCTTTCCGGAGGAGAGAGAAGGAGGCTTGAGATTTCAAGGGCACTTGTATCTGAGCCTAGATTTATGCTGCTTGACGAGCCTTTTGCCGGGATAGATCCGTTAATAATAAATGATATAAAACAGATCGTAAGAAGGCTCAAAGAGAAGGGGATAGGTATAATCATCACAGATCATAATGTGAGAGAAACCCTTGATGTATGTGATGCAGCATATCTTATCAATCATGGGAATATAGTTGAATACGGATCACCCGAAGATATACTGAACAGTAAAATTGCCAGGGATGTGTATCTGGGTGAAGACTTTAACATGTAATGAAAACGTTGATGGAATAGAAAAAAAGGTCAAATGGCTCTTCAACTGAAACAATCGCTCAGCCTGTCCCAGCAGCTTATTATGACTCCCCAGCTGCAACAGGCCATTAAACTGCTACAACTCTCAAGACTTGAGTTGCTGGAAACCATTACACAGGAAATGGAGACAAACCCTCTCCTGGATGAACAGGCCGCAGGGGATTCGGACGGCGATAATATAGAAATAGTCGAAGATATTATTGCCTTACCAGAAGAACAGCCTGCCAAGGAAGTAACAATCGATGAGAATGTTACAAACAACACGGTTGACTGGGAAACATATATTTCAGAATATAATACAGGTTGGGCAGATACACCTTATCAGGGAAAAGAGGCCCCTGCCTTTGAAAACATGAATCAGGAGAAAACAAGCCTCAACTCCCACCTGATGTGGCAGCTTTCATTAAGCCATTTAAATGAAACACAGAGAGAGATAGGCATTCAGATCATCGGAAATATAGATGATGACGGTTATCTCCAGATCACCATGGAAGAACTAATTGCATCTACTGGTCGTTCAGAAGAAGATGTTCTGTATACACTCAAGGCCATACAGAACTTTGATCCGGTGGGAGTTGGCGCAAGGGACACCAGGGAATGCCTTCTTATTCAGGCAAGGTTTCAAGGTCTTGAAGGATCCATTGTTGAAAAGATCATTATTGACTATATGGATAACCTGGAAAACAAGAGGTATGACAAGATAGCCAAGAGTCTTTCCATAAGCATACAGGATGTTCTAAAGGCTGTTGAAATTATTACCAATCTTGAGCCCAAGCCAGGTAGGCTTTACAGTGAAGATGACACCATATATATAAGTCCTGATATCTATGTGTTTAAGGTCGGGGATGATTATGAAATTGTCCTTAATGAAGACGGGCTGCCTAAACTCAAGATTAATAACTATTATAAAGAGATCCTGAATGATAATGGCTCTCATGACAGTGATAATAAAACAAAGGAATATATTCTTGATAAGATGAAATCAGCGGCATGGCTGATAAAAAGTATACACCAGAGGCAGAGAACTATTTATAAGGTAACTGAAAGCATTGTTCAGTTCCAGAGAAAATTTTTTGATCATGGCGTAACCCATCTTAAGCCTCTGGTACTCAGGGATGTAGCTGAGCATATTCAGATGCACGAGTCCACAATAAGCAGGGTGACCACCAATAAGTATGTTCATACCCCTCAGGGGGTTTTTGAACTGAAATATTTTTTTAACAGCGCAATAAACAGTATGGAAGGTGATTCTATTGCTTCAGAAAGTGTTAAGGAGCATATAAGAAATATAATAAAGTCAGAAAATAAAAACAGGCCATTCAGCGATCAGGAGGTCGCTGATATGTTAAAAAATCACAATATTGATGTGGCCAGGAGGACAGTGGCTAAATACAGGGAGACCCTGGGAATTTTGCCCTCAAGAAAGAGACGTGAGCTTTTTTAATGATTATATTAATTTTAATTTGATTCGACATTGTGACATATACAGATAAACAAATAAAGGAAGACTTTTTACCCGGTCTATAAACTTTAATAAATACTCGACAGGAGGTTTTCTATGGACATCACCGTAACATTCAGGCATATCGACTCAACTGACAGCCTAAAAGAGTACGCTGAAGAAAAATTATCAAAGGTGAGTAAATATTTTGATTTTCCAGTGGAGGCTCATATTGTCCTGACTGCCGAAAAATTCAGAAGAATCGCTGATGTAACACTTAATGTTAACGGAACGCTAATTAAGGCGGAAGAAGAAACCGAGGACATGTATGCTGCCATTGATCAGGTAATGGACAAGATAGAAATTCAGGTAAAAAGATACAGGGATAAAACAAGGAACAGAAGAAACAAATCAGAGGCTCCAATCAGTATAGCGCATATAGATGAGTCGGGCGATTTAACAGCGGATGAACCAAATATCGAGGTAGAAAAACTTGTTGCAAAACCCATGGACCCTGAAGAGGCAGCCATGCAATTTACGATGGCGCTTCAGGATTTTCTTGTATTCAGGAACTCACGATCCGGTGAGATAAATGTTATTTATAAAAGAAAAGATGGTAATTTGGGATTGATTGAACCAGCGGGGTAACCTGTGTAATAATTGTCATCTTTAAATAAAATGAGCAGGTAAAGGTTTCGGCCTGTTTTTAAAGGGTTTTGCCCTTTCGTGCTTTTTTAATACTGAACAAAATATATAAAAATAATTATTATGAAACTTTCAGATATTTTAGATGTTAATAATATTATTATTGCCCTTAAGGCAAGAAATAAAAATACAGCGATTGAGGAACTGGCCGGAGCAATTGTGGAGTCTTGTCCTTCCTTAAAAAAGGATGAGTTAATAAAAATATTGCTTGAAAGAGAAAGGCTTGGAAGCACTGGGATTGGGGACGGGGTTGCCATTCCGCATGGCAAGGTCCCTGGAATCCGCGATCCGGTTATTTCCTTTGGCAGAAGTGAGAAAGGCCTTGACTTTGACTCGATAGACGGTCAACCGGTCCACCTTTTTTTTCTGCTTGTGGCCCCTGAGGATTCAGCCAATATCCATTTAAAGGCCCTTGCAAAAATAGCAAAGATATTAAGAAACAACTCATTTCGGAAACAACTTTTAGAGGCTACAACCAGGGAAGAAATTTATAAAATAATAATACATGATGATGAAGAACTCTGACAGCTTTTAAAAATGCAAACGGGACAAACCATGATAGGATTATTAATTGTTACACATTGTGACCTAGGAAAGGAATTCATCAATGCTGCTGAATTTATTGTCGGCAGCGTTCAGGGGGCGGACTCAATATCCATTACCCAGACCTCTGATTCTGAGAAAATCCACAAGTCGATTGCTGAAAAGATATCCGTACTCAATACCGGTGAAGGGGTTATAATACTTACGGATATGTTTGGCGGAACCCCATCGAACATCAGCCTCTCTTTTCTAAAGGATGAAATGGTGGAGGTAATTACAGGCGTCAATCTTCCCATGGTATTAGCAATTGCACAAAACCGGAATGGGTGCGACTTAAGTTCTCTGGCAAAAAAGGCACAGGATGCGGCAAAAATGGGGATTTCTCTTGCAGGAAACCTCTTAAAATGAACCGCGGATACAGGCATGGATTTTTGTTTTAAAAAAGAATGGCCTGATTTTGAGGCATATGCTGATCAGATTACTGAAATAGAAAAATACTCGTTTCCCTTGCCATGGAGCGCCAGGGCATTTGAAGAAGAAATTAATAATAAGAGCATTTCCAATTTCTGGGCAATAGTATCTGAACAAAGAGTGTATGCATATATATGCTTCTGGATGTTCGACAGAGAAATTCACATTCTTAACTTTGCAGTTCATCCCCAAAAAAGGAGACAGGGTCTTGGTAAAATCCTTTTGACTGCTGTAATTAATGCCGGAGTTATCAGCGGAACAGATGATATTTGGCTTGAGGTAAGGCCGTCTAATGTCCCTGCCCTGTCCATATATAATAAATTTGGATTTACCGCTGTGGGACGCAGGAAAGGCTATTACAGTGATTCTAGGGAAGATGCCATTATCATGGCTCTTTACCTAACAGAGAAAGCGGCTGGCCATGCTCATGAGGTTGTCAATCTGTAAACCTTTTATTTATTTTTTGGCTTGATATAGGTATCTAAGAGGAGTATCTCTTAAAAGACGACTAAGACGTTTATAAACATACTAATGTTCAATCTTAATCAATCATGTTTTCAGGAGGAAGAAAATGTCGATAAAAGTTGGTATTAACGGTTTTGGGCGGATAGGCAGGATGGTCTTTAGGGCCGGGCTTGCCAAGAAAGGAGTGGAATTTGTAGCTATTAATGATCTTACAGATACAAAAACACTGGCGCATCTCTTAAAATATGACTCAACAGCAGGGACACTTGATGCAGATATCAAATGCACGGATAAATCCCTTATAGTTAACGGTAAAGAAATAAAGGTCTATGCGGAAAAAGACCCGGCCAAGATACCCTGGGGTGATGTCGGAGCGGAATATGTTGTCGAAAGCACCGGGCTCTTTACAGAAAGATCAAAGGCCGCTGTTCACCTTGAGGCAGGCGCAAGCAAGGTAATAATCTCTGCCCCGGCAGAACGCCCTGATATTACTATTGTTATGGGTGTAAACCAGACAGAATATGATCCGCAGAAGCACAATATTATTTCAAATGCCTCATGTACAACAAACTGCCTTGCCCCTGTGTGCAAGGTTCTCTTAGATAACTTTGGTATAGAAAAAGGTCTTATGACAACAACCCATGCCTATACCGGGGACCAGAGGCTTCTGGATTTCCCTCACAAGGATTTGAGAAGGGCCCGGGCCGCAGCTCTCTCCATGGTTCCGACAACAACAGGCGCAGCAAAGGCGGTTTCGCTGGTGCTGCCCAAACTGGCCGGAAAGCTTAATGGTCTTGCTATCAGGGTGCCTACCCCGAATGTATCGGTTGTTGACCTTGTTGCACAGCTCAGCCGCACAGCAACAGTGGATGAGGTGAACAAGGCCCTGAAAGAGGCTGCGGAAGGCCCGCTTAAGGGCATCCTTGCCTATTGTGATCTTCCGCTTGTATCCATTGATTTTAACGGGACATCTGTATCATCTACTGTTGACGCCATGTCAACAATGGCGGTAGGCGGTGACATGATAAAGGTACTCTCCTGGTATGACAATGAATTCGGTTATTCAAACAGGGTAGTTGATCTTATACTTTATATGGCAAATTGCTAATGTAGTTAACTGTGGAGGTTTTTATGTCCGAGCGTTCACCAATGATCGCAGGAAACTGGAAGATGAACCTGGGTTTAAAGGAGTCATGCGATCTGGTTAAATCCATTTCTGAGGGGATAAAGGATGTTAATGATATTGATGTGCTTATTGCCCCTCCTTTTATTAATATACCGGCAGTAAAGAACGCTATTGGGAACAGTAATATCCTGTTATCAGCCCAGAACATGTACTATGAAAAAAACGGGGCCTTCACAGGTGAGGTATCACCTCAGATGCTTATAGAAAACGGATGTTCCCATGTAATCCTGGGGCATTCGGAAAGAAGAAGCCTTTTTGGAGAATCCAGTGAAATAGTTAATAAAAAGGTTGAGGCAGCCATTAAAACAGGCCTTGTTCCTATTTTATGTATTGGTGAATCCATAAAGGAAAGGGAAGCCGGAAAGACCTTTGATATAATCAGAGAGCAGCTTGAAGGTTCGCTCACATATTTCATTTCAAAGGGGAGCATCTCTTTAAGCACGATATTTGCCTATGAACCGGTCTGGGCAATAGGAACCGGTTTGACTGCAACACCAGAACAGGCTCAGGAAGTACATAAATTCATCAGGGCCTGGCTTAAAGACAAGTTTGGGCAGGAAAGCGCCGAAGTTATAAGGGTTCTTTACGGCGGAAGTGTAAAGCCGGAAAACGCTTCTTCCCTGATGTCAATGCAGGATATTGACGGCGCCCTGGTTGGCGGGGCAAGCCTTAAGGCAGAGTCTTTTCTGGGGATTATTAAATACAAATAGCATAATACATGCTGCTTTTGGCAGTTTTAACAAAAACTGCAATAGCAACAGACTGCGCTGCAATAAATTTTTTATTGATTTTTTTTTTATTTACACTTATATTTCCAGATTCTTATATAATATTTTTCACAGTTTTATATGTGAGTGTCAGGAATAAAAATGAATACAGTTGTCATCCTATTACATGTAATTGTTTGTATTGCCCTTATTTTGATTGTCCTTCTTCAAAAGGGAAAAGGCGCTGACATGGGGGCAGCATTCGGCGGATCAAGCCAGGCTGTATTTGGCGGAGCAGGGGCTTCCTCTTTTTTGTCAAAGGTAACAACAGCTTCGGCTGTAATATTTATGATTACCTGCTTATTGCTTGCATCGATGGGTAAAGGTAAAAATCAATCGATTATGGAAGGTGCAAAGGCTAAGGTTCCGGCAGCCCAGGAACAAAGCGCCTCTGGCGGGGCTGAGCAGGCAGATAAAAAATAAGGTTTTCCTTAATGCCGAAGTGGTGGAATTTGGTAGACACACTATCTTGAGGGGGTAGCGGGGAGACCCGTGCGGGTTCAAATCCCGCCTTCGGCACCATATCAGAATATAAACAGCCTTAACTAAATATTTAGGCTGTTTTTTTTAATCTTCCAAACCAGCCCTGATAGTATCCGGCACAAACAGTCACAAAAATTGTCTTTTTATTAAAAAACATTTATTTTTTCTTTACTGAAAAATCTGTAACATGCTATTTTAAGAAAAAACAGCACAGAAAATAGCTATTTTTAATATATCCTTATAAGATGGTATATATAAAATGCCTAAGCTTGTTGTGATAAAAGGTCCCTTAAAAGATAAAATTTTTGATGTAAGTTCCAAGGATATTATATTCTGCGGACGGAGTCCAAGGATGAATGATATTGCCATACTGGAACTTGCTGTCTCACGTAAGCATTTCAAAATTTTTAAAATCGGCAAGGACTTTTTTATTGAAGATTTAAACAGCAAACACGGAACATTGGTAAATGGTGAAATTATAGAGCCGGGAGAAGGATTTCAGGTTAATGAAGGAGATCTCATAGGGGTTGGTAATACTATTATGCAACTTACCGATGTGGATGGCAAAGTGTCTCAGACAAAGGCGATGCAACTGCCTGAAAATTATATGGGAGAGGAACGGCCGGCAGTGTACGAGCCGAAAAAGGAACGGCGTTCTTCAAAAGAACTTGAGCTGGTGTATAACATATCGGAGCTCTTAAAAAAACAGCTTGATATGGATTTATTTTTAAAAGAATTTCTCAAGCTTGTTCTTATAGAACTTCCCAGACTTGATAATGCAAGCATTTTATTATTCAAGGATAATAATAGCAGCTGGAAAAAAATGGTTGAAATCACTCCTGACTCACACGAAAAGCCGGTCTCCCGGTACAAGAAAGAAATCGTTGACAGAGTTATTCAGGAAAAGAAAACCGTCCGGATATCTAACACAGAATTTGAGCTCCCACAATCTTATGTTGAAAAGGGCGATACCCTTGAGATTAAATCCGTAATGTGCGTTCCCATTATCACAAACAATGAACTGCTCGGAGCTATCTATATAGAGTCCATAAAACCGTATGGTTTCCGTAAAAAGGACCAGTTCCTTCTTAACAGCCTTGTTGGGCCTTTAGCTGTTGAGATAGAAAAAAACAGGCTTAAGACTAAAACCATCCCTGATAAAAATCTTCCCCTAAAGGATAAAATTCTTGATATCATTCGTAAAATTTAATCCGTGTCTTTATTATAAAGTTGTTTTTTTCGTGCCGAGTTACCTGTTTTGTTCAAACAGAGTAATAACAACTCAGATCCTAAATCCTAAAAACAAAGAATTTTATTGATGCCCAATGCTGGAATGGTAAATTAAATTCTGTAAAAACTTGAAATGTTTATATATAAATGGTAACTGTATAATTCTGGTTTAATAATACAAGATAATAAACAAATTTATAAAAAAAAGGCCGGATTTCTGATATGTCTGATAATAAAGATATCACTAAGGATCAAACACCTGTTCAGCTAAGGTATAAAAAAGGCGAGTTGATTTTCAAAGAAGGCGATTTTGGATTATCAATTTATAAGGTAATAAAGGGAAGCGTAGATGTCTATACCGAGGCTGATGGTAAAGAAGTCTCCCTTACAACAATCGGGCCCGGCACTGTTATAGGTGAAATGGTTTTTCTGAACGATACTGTCGAACGCAGATCCGCCTCTGCAAGGGCTATAGATGATACTATACTGGAAGTATGGCACCCTGATTTGCTGAAGATAGAATATGAACGATTGCCTCCAATTATCAAATATCTTGCTGATCAGGCCTTGAACCGGCTCCAGCGAACAAATAAACTCGTTGTAAAATTGACCGATAAAAAAAGAAAGCTAGAAAAGACCAATAAAGAAGGTGAGCCAAGGGAATCCAGGAGACGGTATTACCGTAAAAAAGTTGATATTTCTTTTACATGCAGGACGTTAAATCCAAACTCTAACTTCAGGGTAACAGGTGAAATCAGGAATATCAGTCTCGGGGGGGCTGGCCTGGAGATTAATCTCCTGGAAAACAGGGTTTTTCCATTCAGAATTGGCGAAGAGTTTCTCATATATGCTACACTTCCTAATGAAAGCAATGTCAGCTTTCCATGCAGATTAATGAGTATGAAGGAAGGGAAGTCAAGGGACATCCTTATACTTGGGGTCTCCTTTTTTGATATTTCAGAGCATTCAGCAAAAAACCTCGGCTTTTTTCTGATGCCTTAATGAGAGGATAATCCGGTTATGGCAATTGAAAATTTTCTATATTCTTATATATCACAAGAGGAAGAATATGATAAAGGCGCACTTATCATCAAGGAGGGAAGCAAAGGAAAATGGGCTTACTTAATCCTTCATGGAACGGTTAAAGTAAAGAAAAAGACTCCCAAAGGGGTGGTCACTATAGACACCTTATCAGACGGAGATATTTTCGGTGAAATGATATTGTGGCAAGCCGGTGAAGGTTCCCGAACTGCATCTGTTATTGCAGAAACCGGGGTAAGGGTAGGTGTGCTTGATACGGAACTTTTCATGAAAGAATATGAATCCATTTCTCCAAGGCTTAAAAGCCTTATAGGATCCCTGATCCAAAGGCTTGCAACTACAACCCAGCGGGCTGTTAAACTCGCTATTGACTAAAAAAGTTACAACAATTGCCTTGTACTTTCTAATAACACCTGTCGATGTATACAATCAATCCGGGCGAAGATTAAAGATTACAGGTTCATTTAACCCCTGGAGATGCATGAGGGTGTGCCCAGGAAACAGCCCTATAAATTTTTCAAACTGGAAATATCATGAATCTATGTCTTAAAAATTATCTGGTTATATTAATGTGCAGTTCATTCTTTTTTACCGGTACAGCAGTTGCGTTTGAAAAAAAGGAGGATCTGTTTCCTATATATGAAAGCATAAAACCAAATGTAACCTTCTGGAAAAAGATTTATTCTGAGTATACTACCTCCCAGATAATTTTTCATGATCGACGTAATCTCTCTATTATCTATGGGGTTGTTCATCTAAAAGATATAAATAGCCCGGGAGCCAGAAAATATAACAAGGAAATTACAAATGATAAGAAAAAATATTATATGAAACTGCTTAAGAGACTCTCTTCCGGACATGAACCTTCAACATCCGAAGAAAAACAGATACTCGCACTTTTTGCTGACCATAATCTCAAAGATCTGCTCAAGGATTCACATAATAATATCCGTGTACAGCTTGGCCAGAAAGACCGGTTCACAGCCGGTCTGATCCGTTCCGGCGCATATTTCGACGAGATTCAGGAGATATTAAGGGGTTACGGCATCCCTGATGATCTGGCATATTTGCCCCATGTTGAATCCTCCTTTGATTATCAGGCATACAGCAAGTTTGGTGCAGCGGGTATCTGGCAATTCACACACGGCACAGGACGCAGGTTTCTTAAAATTGATTATACCGTGGATGAACGCCGGGACCCGATTCTTGCCACTCATGCAGCTGCCCGGTTTTTAAAGGAAAATTATGATATGCTTAAAAGCTGGCCCGTTGCCATTACTGCCTATAACCACGGTGCACAGGGCATGTTGAAGGCACTCAATTTACATAAGAACTATGAAAGCATTTATAATAAATATAATGGCCGTTCCTTTGGTTTTGCCTCCCGTAATTTTTATTCTGAATTTCTTGCTGCCCGGGAAGTAGCCGGCAATTACCGGGGATATTTTGGAGAATTGAAACTGGATAATCCTGTTAAACGGATTATGATTGAAACCCCGGGCTATGTTGCAATTGAAGACCTGGTTAAATATCTTAATCTGCCTGTAAGTAAAATTAAAAAATTAAATCCTGCCCTCCGTGAACCTGTCTATTCAAATCAAAAATATGTTCCAAAAGGCTCACGTATTTACCTTCCGGAAGAATCATTATCCTATATCGGATCAGGTTCCCCCAAAATACCTTCAGGATTGCTTAAGGGTAATCAGAAACCCAGCCTCTTTTACCGTGTGCAAAGAGGAGATAGTGCAAACAAAATCGCCAGAGCGCACAATGTCAGGCTTAAGGATCTGATACTTGCTAATCAACTGGGTCCACAGGCTACTATTTATGAGGGGCAGAACCTAAGGATCCCCGGCACAGGAGAAAAGATAATCATCGCCTCCTCGCAGGATATTACCGACCTGAAGCCGGGATACCCTGAACCATCTCAAAATACTCTCAAACCATCAGCTCCCGAACAGACAGAGACTGCACCTCTTAAACCAGGTGAGGAGACTAAACCTCTGTCGGTTTCCTTACACGAAACGGATGATGTTGATAAGGTAAAGGTTTCTTCTGAAGAGCCTTTTGTATCTCAGGAAGAAGAACTGAAGATCAATCCGCTGGTAGTAACAGGCGATCTTTCAATAGGAAAAGTTACTACTGTAAATGGCAAGGTTACAGGTATTATCCGAGTTGAACCTGAAGAAACCCTGGGACATTATGCAGACTGGCTGAAGATTGAAACACAAAAAATCAGGAAACTTAACGGGTTTTCCTATGCACGCAGTATCAGTATTGGTCAAATGATCAAGATACCGCTTGATAATACCTCCCGGGAAGTATTTGAGGAAAAAAGGTATGAGTACCATAAAGAGATTGAAGAGGATTTTTTTGCGACTTACCGTGTAGAAAGAACAGAAAAATATACCATTAGAAAAGGTGATAACATATGGTTATTATGCAGTGAGAAATTTGAGATACCCTTCTGGCTCTTAAAAAAATATAACCCTGAAATCAATTTTGGCCGTCTTTCTGTATCAAACAAACTGACAATACCAATTGTATATAAAATCGGCGAATGAGCTTTCCTTTAGGAGCACTTTTGACTATGTTACAAATAAAGAAAGGGCAGTAAGATACTCAAGAATTAGAAATCATAGAAAATTATCAGGCAGATTCTTAAGAAAGAAAATGACAGGCTAAATAAAAAGACATTTACCGGCAGATTAGTAGAAAATCTTAAACATGAAGCTGAAGTTATTGTTTTCTTTGTCGGTTTCTGTAGAATCCTTTAAGCCTGGGTTTGCATTAATATAGTTTCTGCCACTGAAAATAAAGAACATATTTTCCGAGAATTTCTGCTGATAGCTTATCGAGAGGCCTATGCTGTCATCAACAGCACCCCCTATAGATGAATAACTCTGGATAGGCATGTGAACACCGCCGGTCATAGACCATTTATCAGATGATGAGAAGAGCCTGTATTTCAAATCAAGAGAAAGCCGCGGCAGATTGTCAATATTCGCATTTGAACTGTAATCCATATAGGACAAGGACGGGATCAAAGATGAATTTTTAAATATGTTGAGACTCCCTGAAAGTGTTAACCCCTGGGTGTAAATTGATTCTTCCGACAGATCATGGGAATTTTTATTTGAGGTGTACATAACCCCTTTTTCAGTAAAGATAAACGGCTCTCTAAAAACACTCAGGCTTGATGTCAGGCCGCTCAAAAAAGTTTTTGAATAACCGAATTCCATCGATTTGAAAATATCCCCTATATCGGGTGAGAAGCCTTTCAGCATTCTATCTGAAGAAAGCAGAAATTCCGGTTTTTGAAAAAGAGAAGATTTGGATTCTTCCATGGTAAACATTAAATCCATATCCATAAAGATTGTTCCCGGATTATCTTCATTTCTGCTGCTCATCCGTTTTGCCCTGACAACCTTTGACCTCCAGTATGTCGTGTTCAGGGAGGATACGACAACTCCAGTGCTTCTTCCGGCATGTATAAATTCACCATCAGAAAGGTAGATGCCAACATGATTAATGGCTTTCTTTTTGCTGTGTATGGAAAAAAAGATAAGATCTCCGGTTTTAAGGTTATCAAGAGGCACATTTGTGAACAGGGGAGATGATGCCTGCTGTGAAGACTGGTGAGGAAGGTCTATACTAAAATATTTACCGTAGACTTTTTTAACAAACCCGGAACAGTCAAACCCGTTCTTTGTTGCGCCGCCATATTTATATTCTATCCCAAGATAGGTCTTCATTGCCTCCTGTAGTTCTTCATCAGTGAGGGAACCCTGCCACGCAGGGTTCTCAGGCAACGCTTTCAAAGCTGTTTCCTTTGCATTAATATTAAAAGAAAGGCAAAACAGCAGTGCAACATGGAATAGCGCCCGAATTATAAAACGGCTGAAATTGGTTGTTAAAAAGTCCATAATAATAAAATGTGACTATCGTCCTTCCTGAATATAATCTGACATATCACTTGTAAAACTAACGATATCTTTGCTAACCAACTGATTTTATTAACTAAAGTATCAGGTTGCCTGGGTAATAGGAAATTGACATAGAAATATATTAGGTGTACGCATTTAAGTCAATAAAAAATAGCGACATCATGACCGGCTATTCTTATAACATAAAACTGATATTTATATTCAGAAACTGATGACTTGGAATATGAAGCCGTTATATAATCAGACCTCTGCGATTACTTGATTTTAAAACCAATGGAGGGGGAAATGAAAAAACCAAACTGTCAGCCTGTTCATATTAAATGCCTCACGTGCCTGGTATTGATACATTTATTGATTACCGGGGGCACGGCGCTGGCAATAGATCAAAGAGATTTAAAAGATGGTGAGGCGACAACCGATGGCCTGACAGTCATGAAGTCTACCATGTTTAAGTGCGGGCAATGATATGCCGTTTCTCAACATTAGGGCAGGCCTTTCTCTGGCGTTATGCCTGACGGCGACCTTTCTGTTCAGTTGCCGGGGGACTGTCCCTGTTGTTAAAAAATATGAACCCGCCCCGGTTATAGAAACACTTATTCCCAGGATGGGTCATGCCATTCAGGCCGGTGCCTTTTCAAGGCTTGAAAACGCTGTCCGTTTCACAGAATCCCTTCAGAAGCTCGGTCTAGAACCCTATTATTTTAAAGATGATTCCGGGCTCTACAAGGTTCGATTCGGCAATTTTACAACAAGGGCTCTGGCCCTGGAAAGAGCCGAAAGTCTTCGCGAAAATCACCTGATCGAGACATTCTATATCGTAGGCCCCGAGGACTATCCCTTGACAAAGGGTATTACCCCGGTTGATGCAGGAGGTTTAAGAAAGGAGATTGTCCGGACAGCAAAGGGCTTTATCGGCATCCCATACCGCTTTGGGGGCACAAACCCTGAGGAGGGTCTTGACTGCAGCGGGCTGGCTATGGCCTCTTACCGGTTAAACGGGCTTGAACTACCCAGAGCCAGCTGGCAGCAGTGGGCTGCCGGAAGGTCCATAAACAGGCAGGATGCCCTGGAAGGGGATCTCGTGTTCTTTGATACTCTGGAAAAAGGCAGGGCCTCCCATGTAGGGGTGTATTTAGGAAACGGACAGTTCATACACGCGCCAAAAACCGGAGATAAAATCCGCATCGACTCTATGTCAAACAGCTATTTTAAAAAACGTTATCTTGGCGCAAGAACATATTTGTAAAGTCATTATAACGTTCCTGCGGTCCCCGCGGGAATACTCCTGTACCAACATAATCCTGAAATAGACATGGCGTATACTCAGCGCCCTTTTATTCAATTGATATTTTGAGGATTGTCCTTCAGGCCACGTTTTTTTTCGAAGGGTGGCATTCGTGTCCAGTCGAAGCCTTTATGGCGAAGACGGATTATACGCCGCCGCAAGTAATGCCCATAAACCTGGGTTCCATGATCCAGTTGAATGACCTGCTGCCATTATTGTTATTCTCCGGTTTGCGCTGCCGCACTTGATTTCTCAGGATTTCACTCTCAGTTTCACTCTGTTTGTAATGGGAAAAAGGGTTTTCCCCGACCCCTTCCTAGGTAAAAAGTATTAGAAAAAATAAAAAAATCTAATACTTTATTCGTAGTAATTTCGTATAAAAAAAATATATAAAATCATACCTTTTTCGTATTTACAAAACAGATTGTTTAGTGTTAAAAATTGCGCCATCAATAAAAATTTCCACTTTATAAGCAATTACACGCTTGCTCTTTTCCGGCAGACG
>CAZSZQ010000027.1:0-28548 GCA_964610475.1 uncultured Desulfatiglans sp. | reverse complement strand
TAAGCAGTTATTTTCATCACCCTTTACTTTTTTCAAATGAGTCATGCAGGTATTACCTTATAATGGCCGTGGTCGATCATAATAAATTGTATGTGGATGATATCAGCACAAACAGGAGTGATGATCTTTCATTCAGTAATGGGCACTACTATTCCGCAAAGGCTATCGGTGTGCCCATGCTTGGTATCCCAGTGTACTGGTTTATAAGGAACTTTACGCCACTGGCAGATACCAACCCATTTTCTGCACCGAATATTTATGTGGTAAGGTTTTTAGTAACTACTCTTCCCTTTGCTTTACTTGGATTGATAATGTTCAAAATGGCTGTGAGAGTGACAGCAGACAGGGGAAGATCTCTGCTCATGGTCATTGCATACTCCCTGGGCACCATAGCGCTTAATCATTCCATGATATTCAGCGGACATCAGACAGCCGCATCCTTTTGTTTTTTTTCATTTGCAATGATTTTTTCATTAAAGAAACTGACAGAAAGCAACAGTGATGTAAATATTTTGTATCCGGTTACAGCGGGAATATTCGCCGGCATTGGTGCGCTTTCAGATTACACTGCAATGTACATAGTCATTATGCTTGTTCTTTATATTTTCTCGACAGCTATATCTTTTCGAGACAAGATGCTTTTTATTGCCGGTGGATTTCCTTTCGCTATACTGCTTGCTTTATATAACCACCACTGCTTCGGTAACATTTTTTCATTATCATACAGTCATCTGAGTAATGAAGAGTTTATGAACGGGGCGGCTCAAGGTTTTCTGGGGATATCGCTTCCCGACCCACAAGTTCTCTTCTCTCTTCTCTTTTCGCCTTCAAGGGGATTATTTTTTATTATGCCTGTATTGTTATACAGCATATTTGGACTTTTCAGGATGATTAAAAACAAAATTCTGAGGTCTGAAGCAATTCTGATTATTTTAATTTTTCTTGGTTATCTATTGATAAACGGCGGTTTTTATGGCTGGCATGCCGGCTGGACATATGGCCCGCGCTATCTGGTGCCAATGCTTCCTTTTCTGGCAATACCCATAGCCTTTGCACAATTACGTTCAATATGGTTTGTGCTCCTGTTCTTTCTTTCAATGTTTCAGGTCATGATATCCGCCGCAGTATATTTTCATGTTCCGCAGGAGTTTGTCAATCCACTCATTGAAGTGATAATACCTTTTATATCAGCCGGGTTTACAGCTATCAATGCAGGGAACCTCATAGGGCTTAAGGATCCCATTTCATTTCTGCCTGTTCTTGTTCTGTCCATTATTCTTATAATTGTATTAATAAGGATAAATAAAATGCAAACAGGGGATCAACTTTTATCACATAAAATCCTTTCTGCTGTTCTTGCATTGTTTATTGTGATATCTCTTTCAATGCACTCTACAAAACCGGAAAAGATAGTACACTGTTATAGAGCTCATTTGTTAAAAACTGCATATAATAAAAAATATCTTAAGAAGGGAACAGATGCACTTTTACATGAAGAATTAAAATGTCGATCCAATAAGTAGTAAATAAAACCATGCGTTATCAATAACTAAATAAATTGGATTAATAAAATGCCTGTTAACGATAATAAAATAATATCAATGATAGAATGGGGCATAATTATATGCGGACTTTTTTTTCTTCTCCTTTCAGAGAGACATTTAGGCGGAGATGCTATCCCCAGACTTAGAGCTATACAATCTATTATTAAAGAAGGGGAAATAATAAACATTAAGTATTCACTGATAATGCCTATCTTTGCTGCTCCATTTTATTTTTTGGGATCCCTTTTAGGAAAGCAGATCTTTTTTCTCAGTCAATTCAATTTTGTTACTCTTGTCATTACCTTATTTCTATCATACAGATTACTAAAAGAAGATTTTGGATCTGTAAGATTGAGGAACTTTTTAATTTTAGTGATAATGGCATCGATGTTTACAAACCATGTTAATTTTTTTTATGGAGAATTGTTCTCAGCCTGTTTACTTTTTCTTGGAGTTATTTTAGTTCTTAAAGAAAAGAACATAAGTGGTATCATTTTACTTGCATTGGCAGCTGCAAACCAGCCTGGTATCTTTCTTGGAATGCTTATATTTTGCCTTTATATTAGTTTTAAAAGGAAGAATATTAAGTATATTCTTGCTCCAGTTTTGGCATTATCATTAATTTTTTTAGAAAACTATCTTAAATTTGGTAATATTTTTATAACCGGTTATGCAAATGATCATGGTTTTAAAACCATCATGCCCTACTCCTCTTTGCCGGGGTTCTCATATCCTTTTTTTTTCGGCTTAATCTCTATCTTCTTCTCATTTGGTAAAGGACTATTATGGTTTACACCGGGGATATTCCTGCCTTACAGTTGGTATCGAAATGAACTGAATTCTGAATCGCAAATAATTTTAAAATCATTACTATTAATTGTAATAGGGATTATTATTTTTTATAGCAAATGGTGGGCATGGTATGGAGGATATTTCTGGGGCCCCAGGTTTTTTTTATTTGTATCCTTTCCTGCAGCACTGATACTATCAATAGTAATTTCAGAAAATAAGACATCTATTTTAAAGTCTCTAGTAATTACTTTTGTTCTATTGATAAGCTTTTGGGTAGGTTTCAACGGCTCCTACATTGGGTTAAAAAACCTTGAATTTATAACCCACAATAATTATGCATTGGAATTCCTTATTTGGTATACACCTGAATTCAGTGTGCTGTGGAAACCATTTATTGATGGCATACATCTTGATCTTGCAGGAAAGATGCATTTAATCTTTTCTTTCTTTGTCGTATTATGGTTTTTAAAAAACCAAATATATAAACTTTTAATTTATTTTCGAACCACACATCATAATCTGTTATAAAGCCCCGATTGGGAGCCATCTAGATTTTAGTCTCTACCAAGTAAAGGGGAATTGAATTAATTAAAATTATTTTTTAAAGTCAGTTTGAAGACTTGGCCATCTTTCAATTTTGATCTCAACCAGGATACAACCATGCAAGGGAGCAGGATTGAAATTGCCATGCAGGATTGTACAAACAGACGCAGGATTCTTCGTGAAAAAAAACCACCCTTCATTACCTCATATAATTCATTCCTTGGCCACCCCATCCAATTCAGAATGCTTTGCAGCAATCCAAATGGCCCTTGCTCAAGACAAAAATAGTTTTTATCTTTTATTTTAAATCTTTTTTTATATAATAAATATTCGATAGATCTTTCTGTAAAATGGAACTTATGCCATGGGACATCAAGGTGAAACCAATGTTTTTTGAAAATTCTGGCTTCTGTGCATGAGAAATTCGGAACAGCCATAATAAATGTGCCACCAGGCTTCAACAGACCGTGTACAATACTGATAACTCTATCCGGGTGATCCACATGCTCAAGCACATGCCACATGATAATCATATCGAATGATGCCGGTTCAAGTTCAAGAGTGTCAATATCACCCACAAGATAGGTTATTCGGTTGCTATCAAGAAACCTCTCAACAGGATAGGAGCTATGTTCAATACCATAACAATCACATCCACAATCAAGAAATGATTTTAACAGCCTTCCTTCGGCACAGCCTATATCCAGGATTCTTGGCTTTCTGACTGACTTTGGAATCATAGAGAAATATTTTTTAGCCCTTATTCTGGAGAGTCTGTTCCTAATATTCTGAAGGATTGGCATAAACTTGTTATTGCCGCTTCCATAGTATTGCTTATCGTCATAGATATCCTGAGTCACATCATTCAAAGGTACAGTCCTGACCAAACCACATTTCATGCATTGTCTGACACTGTATGTTGACTGATTATATACTGTAGAAAAAAGATCTCTTGATCCTTTATTTTTACATAATGGGCATATATCTTCATGCATAATGGATTGATCAGTCATTAAAGTCTCTTAGTTTTGGACTTTCAGGGTTGAATATGGGATGCAGGCGGATACCGTGTTTAGAGAGAAAATACTTTAATGAGGTTGAGACAACTCCAAGACCGTATTTAACCGACCTTCGGAAATTAATTGAGGACGCCTCTTCAAAGTACCTTGTAGGGCATGATATTTCACCAATACGGAAATTAAAAAATATTATCTGGGCCAGCATCTCATTATCAAATACAAAATCATCGGAATTGGCATTAAGAGGTAGCGTTTCAAGCACCTTTCTGGCAAAGGCACGGTATCCTGTATGAAACTCAGACAGTTTACTGCCAAGTAGAATGTTCTGAAAACTGGTAAGAAACCGGTTGAAAAAATATTTATATAGAGGCATCCCGCCACTCAATGCCCTGCCGCCTATAATCCTTGACCCTATTACTGCATCATATACATCAAAGGCAATCATGCTTGCCATAGCTGTTATTAATTTTGGTGTATACTGATAATCGGGGTGAACCATTATTACAATATCAGCACCCATTTCCAGGGCAACACGATAGCATGTTTTCTGATTTCGTCCATAACCATAATTCCGGTCATGTACTATTGTTTCTATACCTAATTTTTTTGCCAGGGCTACAGTATTGTCTTTACTGTGATCATCCACCATCAATACTTTATCTGCAGTATCAAATGGGATTTCATAATAAGTATTTTCCAGGGTCTTTTCAGCATTATATGCTGGAAGTACAACTACTACTTTTTTGTTATTAATCATAATATTCCCCTGATGTAATTCAGACCATTGATCAGGCCCTAATCATCCCTAAAATCCATATACCATAACAGATGCATACAACAGAGATCCAAAACCAGTGCTTATAAATATATATATCTGGTTTTATCCCTTTATTCACAACAAAATATATAAAGCCAATAGTTGCAACTATCCATCCAAACAGACCTATTTCGAGCACTATAGTCCAAAATATATCAGGGTCATTATATACTGTGGCTATTAGATAATCACTCTGCTCTTTAGAATCTAAACTACTATTTAAAAATATTTTATCATCGTGGTTCCGGATAATGCTGGATATTCTTTGTTCGCATTTTATAATCCACTTTTTTCCAGGTGTATAGAAACTTCTCGAACCATAGTAACTGTTACGTATAGACTCAATAGCAATTCTTGCCAGGATATAATCACCAGATTTTTCAGCCTTCTTGCTGATCTCCCAGAGACATTCGGCAGATCGTTTAACATATGGGTTAAATGGGGTATACCAGTGCATGGCACGATCAAAATAGGTGATAGCTCTAATATACTGCTCTTCAGCAAACAGGGCTTCACCTTTAATGTAATCCTTCATTGCGCCGGTAAACGCCCAGATCCAGACAGATACAAACACTATCGAAAATAACATAATAATAAAAAGGATATTTTTTGTAATTTTTTGGCTCATCAGTCTATTTATTTCATACCTGATCAAATGGTTCATTCTACTGTCACCTTGCCAGCATCTTGTTCCTGCAAGATCTTTTTTATGTTTTCCTGATTATTCTTAATCGAAAGAGATTTTCTGAAAGCATTCAAT
This sequence comes from uncultured Desulfatiglans sp., assembly GCA_964610475.1. GTDB lineage: Bacteria > Desulfobacterota > DSM-4660 > Desulfatiglandales > HGW-15 > JAAZBV01. Next base: position 23,073 of record CAZSZQ010000027.1, on the reverse strand, counting down.
GCCTCTTCTATCTGGCCATTTTCCATTAACATATTTCCAAGATTATTATAATAGAGTGTTTTTTTCGAATCAATTTCTATAGCCTTCCTGATTGAATCAATTGCTTTTTCAATTTCACCTTTCTTTGAAAAATAATAACCGAGGTTATTATAAACCAAAGAAGTATCATCAACATAAATAAGGGCTTTTTCGAACTCCTGTCCTGCTAAATCAAAATATTTCTGGTCAGTATAGAATAGTCCAAGTGTATTATGTATTATTTCATCGTTGTAACCTGTTTCAGATGCCAGTGCTAACCTATTCAGTCCTGGCTCTATACCCCCATTTAGTAAAAGGTATCTCCCCTTAACAAAATGAAAATAAGCAGTTACTTCACGGTTCATGTAATCACGAATAAAGCCGTCTTCAATGCTTTCAGTTGAATAATATTTCCAGATTGAAATAAGTCTGGGTCTATCCACCTCCATATCAATATTCTTACATAATAGAAGACTGCCATAGGGAACTAGTTGATGACTTTCCGGAATCGCAATACCGTATGGATTAAAAACCTGATAAAAAACTCCATCATTGACTCTATCCAAAATTTCCTGCTTCTGCAGACTAGCTAATAATTCTTCCCAGTTTTGAGCATCTTCTTTTCCGTCATCTCTTTTCTCATTTTTATTATATTTAAAAAACAGGTTATTCTTATCATGGAGATTTATATCTTCTCTCATTCTCTCAACAATCCTGGCGTAGACAATTGGAAAAATATTGTTGTCTCCATCAACCATAAGAGTGCCGCTGTGATTGACTGTCCTAAATGCATTTACAGGATGTTCAAACCCTATGTAATTTCTACTTTGGTCACAGACTGTATAATTAGATAAAAGTAAAATAGCCGGTATTATACAGCAAAAAACAACTATGGGATGATATACCATGATCCTTCCGCTCGTCTCCATCTCCTTAAATTTGTTTAGTATATGGTTTATTCCTATCCCGGATAAAACAGATAATACGATCAAGGTAGGCAGATTAAAGGCGGTTATCTCGATAAACACTATGTTCAAAAAAATTGTATAAAAAAAGTCAAAGAATATTATGGCCACATAAAAGATTTTCCACCGGTATTCTTTTAGTTTAATAAGACCCCACAGGGCTACGAGTATGATTATGCCTAATTGGTTATAAACCATAACAAAGGCATCTTTACTCCTGAGTAGATAGTATGAGATAGATTGGCCAAAAATATAATTTGACCTGTGGTTAGCCCCGCTTGCTACATTCCAGAAGTTTTTAAGGGTGTCAGGATCTCCCCAGTGTATCGCTGCACCGGCATTGGTGCGTATTGGCAGGTAGATATAGGCAGTCAGGGCAAACAGAAAAAGTATTGATATTGTAAGCAGTGTTTTTGGATTGAGGAGACCTTTTCTATCTGAATAAATCAGAAAGAAAAATACAGCAGGCGCCATCATTACCGTCTGCATATGATTGAGAAAACTAAGTCCGACAACAAATGAAAACAGGGAAAGGGTTGAAAGGTTTTTATTGCAATCCCAATAAATTAAAAGCCTTATAATCAAAGCCACAAAAAAGTTATGCAGAGGATATACTTCAGCAGAGACTGTCTGTAGCCAGAAGATCTGCGAAAAGGCAAGAATCAGAGCGCCAAAAAGGGATGGTAAAACAGATGATGTAAAACTGTATATGATTGAGTAAACAATTATAACAGTTACCGAAGAAAATATTACCGACATCAGATTTACTCTGAAGGCTATATTGCCAAAAGGAATCAGGCAGAATATTTTACCTATCAGTGCGAATAATGGATAACCACTCGGATGAGGAATTCCCAGTGAATATGCAGCAGCAGTCAATTCACCGCTGTCGCCAACATAAACAGTGGGGCAGACTGTACTCAGGTATACAAGAAAGACAAAAATAGCAGCAGGCAAGGCAACGTATTTTATATGATGGAATGGTTTCATAAATTTTTTTTATAGCCTGCCGAACTTGTATAAATACAATTTCCACAGGTGGTGAATATATTCATATTGTGCTGTAAATCCAAGTTTGCTTTTTCCCTTTTGCCGTTGCGAAAAAACAATTGGGATCTCTTTAATTCTGGGGTTTGCCTTAACAGCAATCTCCAGAACGATCTTCCAACCCATAGGGTCAATATTGACATTGTCAAGGATACTTTTTCTTACCGCCATAAAACCGCTTGTGGGATCTGTAAGACCAATCAAACCTTTTGCCATTAAGCCAGCAGCCTTGCTAATAATGCGTCTTGACAATGGCCATTCAGTAGAACCCCCACCTTGAATATTTCTGCTTCCGATAGTTGCATCACATTCATTTGACATTATCGGTCTGATCATATCAGGTATCTTTTCAACCGGATGGCTCAGATCCGCATCCATTACAATGCATATCTCTCCTTTTGCAAGCTCAAAGCCTTTTAGCACAGATTTTGACAATCCCCTGTCAGCAGTTCTTACAAATACCTTTACAGGAAAGTCCACGCTATACTTTTCTGCGACAGAGGCGGTTCCGTCGGGAGAGTTGTCATCAACAATAATAATCTCGCCGTTTATCTTACTTATCTCAAATATTTTAGCTATCTTCGGAATGATAATATTTATATTGTCAACTTCATTGTAGGTAGGCAGTATAACGGAGATCATATCTTTTTTCCTGGTATTTGCTAATAAAAATGCAGTAATGTATACATATTCAATGAAGCCATTAAATACAATTCGAAAGTTCAACTAAAAACATATAAATTATTACATAGCCTTGTTGCACAATAGCACAATCTGTGAGATAAACCAATCATGCAATTAAAAAACAAATATATTTTACTCCTGAATAAAGACCCGGCGTTTTTAGCCGGTATCCTGCTGTTTATTTTAACAGCGGCCGTTTTTTTACCTGCTATACATCATGATTTTTTAAATTATGATGATCAGTTATACATAACTGAAAACACAATGGTATTAAAGGGTATAACACCCGAAGGCGTTTACTGGGCATTTACCAATATAGATGCCGGCTCATACTATCCTTTAACCTGGTTGTCACATATGATTGATAGCCATCTCTACGGCCTTAATCCTGGAGGGCATCATTTCAGCAGTATATTATTACACTCTATCAATACGTTTTTACTCTTTGTTTTATTAAGAAAGATGACAGGCGATTCAATGCCCAGTTTCCTGACAGCTGCTATATTTGCTTTTCACCCATTGCATGTTGAACCTGTAGCCTGGGTATCAAGCAGAAAAGATGTTCTGAGCACTTTTTTCTGGATACTGACTATGTTCTCTTACGTACGTTATGTAAAACAAGGGGGCATCAAGAAATACTTACTGACTTTACTCTGTTTTTTATTGGGTCTAATGTCAAAACCAATACTTATCGCGCTGCCGTTAATACTTTTGATTACAGATTATTGGCCGCTTTATCGCCTGGAGGCTGGTAAATCGAAGAATAAAACATTCCAGGAACATCCCTATAAGCCAACTATTAAACCAGCCGATTCGACAATTTTAAAATTAGTTTATGAAAAAATTCCATTTTGTATTATTTCCTTTATATTCTTTTTACTAACCTTTACTGCACAAAAAAGATATGGTGCAGTTGCATCACTTGGCGCGCTTCCCATATCAGATAGAATTTCTAATGTTCTGGTATCATATGCAGGTTATATATTCAATTCAATCAATCCGGTAAGGCTCTCCGTATTTTATCCGCTTTATTTACCATTGCCTTATTGGAAAATCGCCGCATCATTTTTCTTATTATTAATTATTTCCTATGGTGTAATAAAATTTTACAGAACCCGCCCTTATTTAATGATTGGATGGTTATGGTTTCTGGGAACCCTTGTCCCGGTAGTTGGGTTCATTCAGATAGGAAGCCAGGCTATGGCAGACAGGTATATGTATATTCCACTTGTAGGGGTTTCAATAATATTCTCCTGGTCAGTATTCGATATTATGAAACAATATAAGATTATCAGATTATTTCCAACAGCAATCTGTTTCTTTATGATACTCCTGATCATTATCACATCAAGTCAATTGAGATACTGGCACAACAGAACCACCCTGTTCGAACATGCTGTAAAACTGGATGATAATAATCTGCTCGCACATAAAAACCTTGCCTTTGCACTTGCTACAAACGGAAGAGAAATAGATGCTATACAACACTATTATAAAGCGCTTGGGCTGCAAAAATCAAAGCATGAAGTCCATTATAATCTTGGGAAGATATTTCAATCACTTAACAGAAATGATAAGGCTATCTATCATTACAAAGAAGCTCTGGCTATTGATCCTGACTATTTGAATGCGGCCTTAAACCTCGGCACACTCTACTTCACTTTAAAAAAATATGATGAAGCAACCCATTACTTATTGGAAGCCCTTCGCGTTGACGAAAGGCACACGGGGGCCCATAACAACCTGGGGGCAGTTATGGCACAACAGAATAATATTGAAGGAGCGCTATACCATCTCAATATGGCATTAAAAATCGATCCGTATAATAAAACAGCCATAAAAAATCTTAATAAAATAAAAAAGGGAACCGGCATAAAAAACATGCCGGTTCCCTTAAAATAAGACTGTCTAATTGCTAATTAAGAGCAGTTATCATACCACCCGGCCCCCTTAATTCATAGGTTTTCTCGCCTGTTTCATGTACAGCGGTTATAGTATAAGTTTGGTCGTCACCACTCACAGCCGCGTCAACTTTATCGCCCGGCATATAACCATATGCCGTACCTGTAAGGTTATCAATGTCGCTAGTATATTTTGAATAATCAACAAAATATGCCTCCTGGGCTGTGGCAATATTCCTGGCATCAGACTGAGCAGATGCATTATAAGACCTCTTCCTGTATGCGCTGAACTGTGGGATAGCTATTGCAGCCAGGATACCGATGATCGCGATAACAATCATCAATTCTATAAGTGTAAAACCTTTTTCATTTTTCTTGCCTAAATTTGTTAACATAATTTTCCTCCAAAATTTTAAAAGTTTGATCATGATCAATAAAAAACCCTAAAACAACCTATGGAGATTCACCTCCTTTCACACCTTCTCCACCTATTCTATTGTTCTTCATCAAAATTATACTGAATAACATACAAATATCATGCCACATTACCGCAAAACTTACTTAAAATATTTTTCAATATAAATTCAATGTGTTATAAGAGAGGCGCCTATAAGATCATGGTAACAATGTCAAAAATTTACCTTTTCTTTAAGGTATACGGGTGATTTTCACCCTAAAAAGGTGCAAATCACCCGTAAAAATACATAATTGATCAGATTCCCAGTTTCTTAAACCGGTACTTCATTGCGTCCAGAGTCAAACCAAGCAGATCGGCTGCCTTTTGTTTTGATCCTTTGGCCATTTCAATAGCTTTCAGGAGATACTCTTTTTCTATTTCGGTCATAACCGAGTTGAGGTTAATTCCCTCTGCAGTCAAATCCTTTTGCCTTCTTCGCTGTTGAGCGTCCTTTTCGCTGTAAAAATATGAGAGCGTAAGACTTTCAGGAAGAACAATATTTGATGTTTCAAGGGCCACGCTTCTTTCAATAATATTTTCAAGCTCCCTTACATTTCCGGGAAAGGAATAATTCTTAAGTAGATCCATTGCATATGCAGATATTTTTTTTACATCCTTGCCAAGTTCTTTTGAATATTTCTCCAAAAAAAACCGGCTCAGGAGATCAATATCCCCTTCTCTTTTACGCAAGGGGGGCATTACTATCTGGATTACATTGAGCCTGAAAAAGAGATCTTCCCTGAATCTCTTTTCAACCACTTCGTTTTCAAGGGTCTTGTTGGTAGCAGAAATTACCCGGACATCCACCTTTTTTTCTTCTGTGCCGCCAACCGCTGTAAATGTCCTTTCCTGAATAACCCTTAAAAGCTTAACCTGGATTGCAGGCGTCAATTCGCCCACTTCATCAAGGAATACTGTCCCATCCTGCGCCACTTCAAATAAACCGATTTTATCATTTACCGCGCCTGTAAATGCCCCCTTTTTATAACCGAACAACTCGCTTTCTATAAGGGTTTCAGGTATGCCTGCACAGTTTATAACAACAAAAGGCCTATCTTTTCTGGGGCTTTGATTATGTATTGCCCTGGCTGCAAGCTCCTTACCCGTCCCGCTTTCACCGGTTATGAGTATATTGCTTTTTGTTCCGGCCACCTTTTCTATCAAATCATAGGCCTTTTTCATCTGAGGGCTTTCACCTATGAGGCAGTCAAAATGATAGTTGTAGGTAGTATCCGGATGATCAGCGCTTTTTGCGGGCATGTTATTTCTTCTTGATTCAAGGGTGTCTTTTATTATTTTTTTAAACTCCCTGACCTTAAATGGTTTGGGGATATAATCATGGGCGCCTTCTCTCATAGCCTCGACAGCCGTATCTGCCGTAGCAAAGGCCGATATCATTACTACCATCGTATCAGGATTAGCTTCCTTCGCCTTTCTTAACACATCCAGGCCGTTCACACCCTTCATACGAATGTCTGTAACCACCAGGTCAAAACACCTGTTTTTAATGGCATCCAAACCTGATTCACCGCTATCGGCGAGTGTAACACTATATCCCTCTCCGGTCAGGAGAATCTCAAGAAACTCCCTCATACTCCTGTCATCATCAACAACAAGGATATTTGCTGTCTCTTGACCAGACAATTTTTCCTCCAACCATTGTGAAGATATTTCTGCCCTTTAATGTTTTTCCAATAAAAGGGCTGTTTTTGCTTTTTGAAAGGATGCTTTCCTTTTCAAAGATATATTCCTCCTCTGTATCAATAACTGCAAGGTCAGCCCTTAAGCCTTCGCTTATTGTACCGCCTTCAATTCCGAGTATCAATGCAGGATTTAATGACAGTTTTTTTATTGCCTCCTGGAAAGACAGGATACCTTCTCTGACAAGGTTTAATGTGAGTGGAAGAGCTGTTTCAAGCCCGATAATACCGAAGGCAGCCTGATCAAATTCTACTTCCTTTACAAGCGAATGATGGGGTGCATGGTCGGTGACGATAGCATCAATTACTCCTTCTGCGAGACCGGTCTTTATTGCTTCAATATCGGCAGGTGTTCTGAGTGGCGGATTTATCTTGGCGTTAGTGTTATATCCTTCGACAGCAGAATGATCCAGTGTAAAATAATGTGGAGCGGTTTCTGCCGTAACAGGAATTCCCTTTGACTTTGCCCTTCTAATGGCTTCAACGCCCCCTGCTGTACTCACATGGGCGATATGAACCGGGCAACCGGTAAACCCGGCAAGGGAGATATCCCTTTGAATCATGATCTCTTCACTGATCGACGGAATACCCTGAATTCCCATTTTTGCAGAAACGCTTCCCTCATGCATATGACCGCCACAGGAAAGGTCTGTATCCTCACAATGAGATATTACCGCAAGTTTGTGATATCTCGCATATTCCAGAGCCCGCCTCATTATTTCACTATTTTTAACCGGTGATCCGTCATCAGAGACCCCTACTGCGCCTGCCTTTTTAAGGTCACCAAACTCGGTCAGACTTATTCCAAGTCTCCCTGTGGTAATAGAGGCGATCGGGTATACCCTTATAATCCCCGTTTTTCTGGCCTGGCTGATAATAAATTCAGTTACAGATCTGTTATCATTTACCGGATCGGTATTCGGCATACAGGCAACACCGGTAAACCCGCCAGCTGCTCCGGCAAGGCAACCGGTTTCTATTGTCTCCTTATATTCAGCGCCAGGTTCTCTTAAATGAACGTGCATATCAATAAACCCCGGGGTGATAATCTTTCCTGTAACATCCAGTTGTCTGATATCACGGTAATTTTCCAGATATTGTCCCCTTGGGAAAACCCGGGCTATCTTATCACCGTCAATCAGGATATCTTTTTTTTCAATTAGTCCCTTTTCAGTATTAATAATGTCACCATTAATTAGCAATGTCTTCACTTCGCGACCCTCCGATCAATAAATAGAGCAGCGCCATTCTTACTGCAACTCCGTTTGAAACCTGATCGAGAATAACCGAATAGGGGCTGTCGGCCAATTGTGATGAGAGTTCAATGCCTCTGTTTACAGGCCCCGGATGCATAATAATTACTCCTTCCTTTGCCTTTTTAAGGGTTTTCTCACAAATACCGAAAAAGTTTGAATATTCCCTAAGGCTTGGAAACAGGATTTTACTCTGTCTCTCAAGTTGAATCCTTAAAACCATTATAACATCTTTCCCAATGATTGCTTCAGAGGGATTATTTTTTACCTCGACATCAAATAATTCCACATCGTGAGGAATCATGGTCGGCGGACCTGATATGGTGACCTCGGCGCCCATCTTTTTAAGGCCGATAATATTTGATCTGGCAACACGGCTGTGTGCTATATCACCGATAATTGCAACTTTAAGACCTTCAATGCGCCCTTTTTTTTCCTTAATAGTATACATATCAAGCAGGGCCTGAGACGGATGTTCATGGGCTCCATCACCGGCATTAATAATAGATGCCGATACCCGGTCAGCAAGAAGATGCGGGGCGCCGCTTGAAGAATGTCTCAAAACGATTACGTCTGGGTTCATAGCCTGTAAATTCTTTGCAGTATCAATAAGGGTTTCACCTTTGATCATACTGCTGCCGGAAGATGAAAGACTGATTGTATCTGCGCTTAGTCTTTTTGCAGCGATCTCAAAAGATGTTTTTGTTCTTGTGCTGGGTTCATAAAAAAAATTTATAATTGTTTTGCCTCTCAAGGTGGGGACCTTTTTTATATCCCTTTGAGAGATTTCTTTTAGTGATTCAGCCGTCTGAAGAATAAGATTTATATCGTCAACTGATAACTGTCCCATTCCTAAGAGATCTTTATGATTGAATACACTCATATACCCCCGTAAAAAAAAACCCCCTTACCGAATCGCCGGTAAGGAGGTTTTTGCCATTTTTGGACAATTAATTTTGTCATATCTCTTTTTGATTTAATGTTTGCATTTTTTTAATACTAACAAAGTAAAAAAGGTTGGTCAAGGTATCAAACACTAAATAATCATACTGGACTCTCTTTATTGTATAATATTTTTCCCTTTAAAATTAATAACTATTGTGCCTTGCTTTCAGTTTCGTTTTTTGTTTCAGAAGTCTTGCCCTTTTTTACTGTCTTTTTACTCGCCCCTTCGGTGGGAAGCAGCTGAACTATAGATAAAGTTGCACCATCTCCGCGCCTGAAGCCGCTTTTAATAATCCTCAAATACCCACCCTGCCGGTTTAAATACCCATTCTTAATTTCATCAAAGAGTTTGTGGGTTATCGATTTTTCATTAATATATGATAAGACTAGTCTTCTTGAGTGCAGATCACCCTTCTTTGCCAAAGTAATAAGTTTTTCAGCTATAGGCTTTATTTCTTTTGCTTTGGCATCTGTTGTTTCCATTTGTCCATGCTTGAAAAGTGATGTAACCAAATTCCTGTACATGGCCTTTCTATGGCTGGAATTGCGTCCGAGTTTTCTTCCTGTTTTCTGATGCCTCATATTAATTATTCCTTTTCAATTTCTTCTTCAGACTCCGAATTTTTGGCTGCTACTGATGGGAACTTATCAATCTTCATTCCAAGAGATAAACCCATCTCGGAAAGAATGGTCTTTATCTCATTAAGAGATTTTCTGCCGAAATTCTTGGTCTTTAACATTTCCCCTTCTGTTTTCTGAACCAGTTCACCAATCATAGTAATCTCAGCATTTTTCAAACAGTTCGCAGAGCGTACAGACAATTCAAGTTCCGATACAGGTCTGAACAGATTCTCATTTAGCTTATCTCCATCTTCCTCTTCTTCTAATTCATCAGGTTCAACTTCCTCTTCAAAATTTATAAAGGGGGTCATTTGCTCCTTAAGAATCTTTGCTGCATAAGCAATTGCATCTTGCGGCAAAACACTTCCATCCGTAAAAATCTCTATGGCAAGTTTGTCATAGTCAGTCTTCTGACCTACTCTGGCATTGGTAACAACATAATTCACCTTTTTTATAGGTGAAAAACTGGCATCTATCAGAATATTACCAATTTCGTTGTTGGAGCCGGAGTCTTTCTCAGCCGGTACATATCCCTTCCCCATTTTGACAACCATCTCCATATTGAGTTTTCCTTTTTTACTCAATGTGGCAATGGGTTTATTGGGATCCAATATCTCAACTGACTCATTATGATTAATATCTCCTGCAGTAACCAGTCCCTCACCTTCCACAGACAAGGTGAGAATTGCTTCCTCCACATCAATCAGCTTTATGTTCAGTTCCTTGAGGTTCAGGATAATTTCTGTCACATCCTCCATTACACCTTGAATGGAGGAAAATTCATGTACAACATTGTCAAATTTTACAGATACAATCGCTGCACCCTGTAATGATGATAGTAGAATGCGCCTGAGCGCATTCCCTATTGTGATACCGAAACCTCTCTCAAGTGGTTCACAAATAAACTTACTGTAAAAAGCTGAATGATTTTCATCATCCATAACAATGCTTTTCGGTTTTATTAATTCCCGCCAGTTTCTCGCTTTAAGATCTCCCAAAAAAAGTACCTCCACTATGATCAATAAGATTTTATATATTTTTTAAAATCAATCCCTATTTGGAATACAACTCTACAATAAGCTGTTCCTGCATAGGCATAGTCAGGTCTTCCCTGTTGGGGATGGCCGTCAAGGTGCCGCGGTATTTATCTTTTTCCAGATTAATCCAGGCAGGAACCCCCCTGCGTACAACTGTTTCAAGGGAATCAAGAATTATCTTTTTGTTTCTGCTTTTAATTTTCACTTCGACATAATCACCTGGCGAAACCTGGAATGATGGAATATTTACCTTGTTACCGTTCACCGTGAAATGGTTCTGCCTTACCAGCTGTCTTGCTTGGCTTCTGGAAGAAGCGAATCCCATCCTGAAGACTATATTATCCAGTCTGCATTCAAGAAAAAGCAAAAGGTTGGTGCCGGTAATACCTTTCTGTCTTTCCGAATTATAATAGTATTTCCTGAATTGTTTCTCCAGCACACCGTATATTCTTTTTACTTTTTGTTTTTCCCTTAACTGCAGTTGATAGTCTGTAACTTTTCCGCTGCGCCTCTGACCATGTTGTCCCGGAGCATAGGGTCTTCTTTCAAAGGCACATTTATCACTATAACAGCGATCTCCTTTTAGGAAAAGTTTAATATTCTCTCTTCTGCATAACCTGCATGATGAACCTGTATATCTGGCCAATCCTAGCCTCCTAATATATTTATCAAAATATTACATCTTTAATATTTACCGTAAGAATGAAAATTAGAAAAAAATCAACCTGGTCTTTTAGTCTTAACGATAAATAATATATTTACACTCTTCTTCTTTTTGGAGGACGGCATCCGTTATGAGGTATCGGTGTCACGTCCCTGATTATACTTACAGTAAAACCTTCAACCTGCAAAGCGCGTAACGCAGCTTCCCTTCCAACACCAGGGCCGGATACCCTCACTTCAGCAGTTTTTAATCCTTGATCCATAGCATCTTTCAATGCACCCTGTGCTGCCATTTGAGCTGCGTAAGGAGTACTCTTTTTAGAGCCTTTAAAACCGTGTCTGCCTGCACTCGAAGCTGCGATGACATTACCGTCATTATCAGTAACAGTGATAATCGTATTATTAAATGTGGAGTTGATATGTACTATACCATTTGGTACTATTTTTTTCTCTTTTTTAATTTTTTTTCCACTTTTTACGCGTTTTGCCATGTTATTATACTCTTCTCCTTATTTTTTCCTTTTCCCCATTAATGACCGGCTGGGGCCTTTTCTTGTTCTTGCATTTGTGCTCGTTCTCTGACCTCTAACTGGCAACCCCCTCCTGTGTCTGATTCCGCGATACAGACCCAAATCCATCAATCTCTTGATATTCATGGAAACTTCCCGTCTTAGATCACCTTCGACTACATGCTTCTCATCAATTATATTTCTAATGTCAGTTATCTGATTTTCTGTAAGATCATCAGCTTTTGTGTCCCAATCAATACCGCATTCGGTTAATATTTTTTGAGAAGATGTCCTTCCAATACCAAAAATATATGTCAAAGCAATCTCTATTCTTTTGTTCTTCGGTAAGTCAACGCCTGCGATTCTTGCCAAGTTTTTTCTCCTTGTAAATATGAAATAAGCTATAATACCAATGTAACAAGTCTATCCCTGTCTTTGTTTATGCCTCGGGTTTTCACAGATGACTCTTACAACACCTTTTCTCTTTATTATCTTACACTTGTTACACATTTTTTTTACTGATGCTCTTACTTTCATGGTTCATAATTCTCCTGATTTTTCATGCAACTTATCTGTGTTTGCCTATTCCCTTTTTCATAAAACCCTCATAATGCCTCATCATCATGTGTGATTCAATCTGATTAGCTGTATCCATTGCCACACCTACAACAATTAATAATGATGTCCCTCCAAAATAATAGGGCATATGAGCCTGATACATAAGTATCTGAGGGAGAATACATACCAGAGAAACATAAATTGCACCGCTGAAGGTTAATCGTGTCATTACTCTGTCTATGTATTCAGATGTATTTTTGCCCGGCCTTATTCCCGGAATAAATCCCCCCTGCTTTTTCATATTATCAGCAATATCCATTGGATTATAATTTACAGCTGTATAGAAAAAACAAAAGAAGATAATAAAAATCACATAAATCAGATTATATACTATGTTTCCGGGGTGCAGCGAATTTACAACTGATTCCAACCATGGAATATCCTTTACATTTATAAAGTTTGCTATAGTTGCCGGAAACATTATTATTGAAGAGGCAAAAATGGGTGGAATTACACCTGATGCATTAATTTTTAAAGGCAGATGAGTACTCTGCCCACCATACATCCGTCTACCGACTACCCTTTTTGCATATTGAACCGGGATCCTTCGTTGCCCTCTTTCCATAAATACAACAAAACCAATAACTGCAATCATTACAACTATTACGATAACCATTAAAAATATAGTGATCTGCCCAGCATTTATAAGATTTATAACTTTGCCGAAGGCTGGCCAAAACCCTGCAACTATCCCTGAAAATATTATAAGCGAAATTCCATTGCCTATGCCTCTTTCAGTAATTTTCTCACCAAGCCACATAAGAAATGCTGTGCCGGCAGTTAAAGTTATTACTGTTAATATTCTAAAACCCCACCCTCCGGCAGTAACAATCATTGCCCCGCCTGGCCCGCTCATCCTTTCAAGACTTATGGCAATCCCAAAACCCTGGATAATACTCAGAATAATAGTTCCGTAACGGGTATACTGAGTAATCTTTTTTCTTCCCTGTTCCCCCTCTTTCTTTAACTTTTCAAGATGCGGTACAACTACTGTAAGTAATTGTAGAATTATTGATGCGGTGATATAAGGCATTATACCAAGCGCCATAACAGACATATTGCTCAATGCACCACCAGAGAACATATCCCAGAGCCCCAAGAGACTCCCCTGACTTGCATTGAAGATTTCTGCCAACACTTCGCCATTGATACCCGGTGTAGGTATATGACAACCCAATCTGTATACAAGAAGCATTAGTAGTGTAAACAGCAGCCTTTTTTTTAACTCAGGTATTTTAGGTATATTTTGTATACTGCCTATCAAAATTAAGTTCTCCAGATAATTTTTTATATCAGATCGATTTTGCCGCCGGCGGCTCCAATCTTTCTTATTGCTTCCTTACTTGCCTTGTTTACACGGATTTCAACAGGATGTGATAACTCTCCTTTTGCAAGAAGCTTGATTCCATCTTTTGCTCCTTTGTAAAAACCCAATTCTTTTAATTTTTCCATACCAATAACAGAATCAGGATCACACTTGTTAAGATCATTGATATTTATCAGATCGTATATTTTTTTAAAGCGATTGGTAAAGCCTCTTTTTGGAAGCCTCCTGTGTAAAGGCATCTGGCCACCTTCAAACCCAGGACCTTTTTTCCCTCCTGCCCTTGCCCTCTGCCCTTTATGACCTTTACATGAGGTCTTTCCATGGCCTGAACCCGGCCCTCTGCCTACCCTTTTCCTGTTTTTCCTGGAACCTTTTACCGGGGAAAGATCATTTAACTTCATCATTATCTCCCAAAAATTATATTTCAACCTTTACCATAAATAATACTTTATTGATCATGCCTCTTATAGGGGCTGTATTATTTAGATATACGGTTTTATTAAGTTTTGTTAATCCAAGACCTTTTAATGTTTCCCTGATCTTTTTATTTTTGCTTATTCCGCTTTTTACCAGGGTTAATTTAATTTTATCTGCCATAATAAATCTCATATTTTTTTAATTAGTCATTTCCTGAACTGTTTTATTTCTTCTATTCGCTATATCTTCCGGGCTTCTCAATGCGCTGAGGCCTTTAATAGTTGCCTTTACAAGATTATGAGGATTATGTGAACCCAGACATTTTGTAAGTATATTTTGTATCCCGACAGCTTCCAGAACAGCTCGAACCGCACCTCCTGCAATAACTCCGGTACCAGGGCCGGCAGGTTTAATGAGAACACGGCCAGCTCCCCATTTACCTGTTACTTCGTGAGGTACTGTTCCATCTTTTACTCTTACAGCCTTCATGTTCTTTTTAGCCTTTTCAGATCCCTTTCTGATAGCTTCCGGAACCTCATTGGCCTTGCCAAGGCCACAACCAACAAGGCCTTTTCCATCACCAACAATAACTATTGCGCTAAAACTGAATCTACGTCCACCTTTTACAACCTTTGCAACCCTGCTTATGTGAACGACTTTTTCGATAAATTCATTTACGCTTTCTTCTTTAAACAATGCCTGTCTCCTTGATTGAGGACTTAAAATATATGAGAATTCGTTTTAAATAAACTTTTTAAAACTCCAAACCACCTTCTCTGGCCGCTTCAGCAAGTGATTTTATTCTTCCATGGTATAAAAAGCCATTTCTATCAAATACCACCTTTTTTATACCCTTCTCCTGAGCTTTCTGCGCTATCAATTTACCTATCATAGATGCGCCAGCTTTATTTCCGCCTGTTCCTTTTACCTGATCTCTAACATCTCTTGAAATAGTGGATACCTGAACCAGGGTGTTAAAAGCGGTATCATCAATAATCTGTGCATATATATTTTTTGTGCTTCTAAACACCGAAAGCCTTGGACGCTCGGGTGTCCCTAAGACCTTATGCCTTATTCTTTTTTTCCTTTTTTCCCTTGATTTTGCTTTGCTTATTGATGCCATTATAATGATCCTGTTAATAAAATAATCCTGTTTAATCCCTTGCTCCGGACTTCCCGGCTTTCCGTTTTATCACTTCTGCTGCATATTTTATTCCCTTGCCTTTATAGGGTTCAGGCTTTCGGAAACTTCTTATTTTTGCAGCCGTTCTCCCTAAAAGTTCTTTATCGATCCCTGACAAAGTGATTTTGGATTTATCTATACTTGCATTTATTCCTTCGGGTAGTTCATAAATAACAGGGTGCGAGAATCCTAAATGAAATGTTGCCTTTCTACCAGCTATCTCAGCCCTGTACCCTATTCCCACTATTTCGAGTATGCGTTCAAATCCCTGGGAGACGCCTTTTACCATATTGGCGATCAAAGCTCTAAACAAGCCATGACAAGCCCTTGACTCCTTTGAATCGTCATTAATGCTGACCAAAATTTGACTGTTTTCAATATTCAAATGGACCCTTGGATTGATGGGCCTTTTTAATACACCCTTTGGTCCCTTGATAGATATAAAATCATTTACTATATCTACCTTTACATCTTTTGGGATTTGAATAGGCATTTTGCCTATACGCGACATTTAAAACCTCCAGTAAAAAAGATCATAATACAGTGGATAAAAAGGGATTACCAGATGGAACAGATAATCTCGCCTCCGACACCCATTTCCCTGGCCTGTTTATCCGTTATTATGCCCTTTGAAGTTGATAGAATATTTATTCCAAAGCCGTTCAATACTTTAGGAATTTTGTCACTCTTAGCATAAATCTTGCATCCGGGTTTACTAATTCTTTTAAGGCCGTCAATAGTAGGTTCGCCTTTTTCATCATATTTGAAGTAAATCTTGATGATGCCCTGCTTGTTATCATCAATTAACTTAAAATTCTTAATAAAACCTTCCGATTTAAGTACCTTTGCTATATTTATTTTCATCCTTGAACCCGGAACATCTACTGAATTGTATGATGCCATTAATGCGTTCCTGATCCTAGTAAGCATATCAGCAATCGGATCTGTCATTCCCATGAAAATAACTCCTTGTTTCTATTTCATCTTTTTACATAAAGAGAATACAATCAATTCCAGTTAAAATGCTTTACTAATATAATTAGTCAAATCACCAGCTGGATTTAATAACACCGGGTATCTCTCCGCCTAAGGCCATATTTCTAAAGCAAATTCTGCAAATTCCAAATTTTCTTATAAATGCCCGTGGTCTGCCGCAAATTGGACAACGGTTGTATTTACGCGTAGAAAACTTATTATTTCTTTTAGCTTTTGCTATAAGGGACTTTTTTGCCAAGTCATCCTCCCAACTAGTTTCTAAATGGCATTCCTAATGATCTTAATAAAAACATACCCTCTTCATCCGTGTTACCGGAAGTGACAATAGTTATATTAAGACCTTTAATTTTATCTATTTTATCATATTCAATTTCAGGAAAAATAATATGTTCCTTAATCCCGATTGAGCAATTGGCTCTGCCGTCAAAAATCGCGTTCTGCAGACCGCGAAAGTCTCTTACACGTGGAAGAGCAACATTAAAAAGTTTATCCAGAAATTCGTACATTTTATCACGTCTTAAAGTTACAGAACAACCAATCGGCATGCCTTCACGTAATTTAAAACCCGCAATTGACTTTTTTGCCTTTCTTATTACAGCCTTCTGTCCGGCTATTAATGCAAGTTCTTCAGCTGCCTTTTCAAGAACCTTAATATTATATATAGCCTCGCCAAGCCCCATATTTAAAACGACCTTTTTTAGCTTGGGTACTGCCATTGCACTTGTATAACCGAATTCTTTAATTAAAGCCGGAACAACTTCATTATTATATTTATCTTTCAGTCTAGACAACTGTCACTCCTGTTATAAAAATCTGAATAAATGTTTTTATATTCAAATCACATTAATCAGTGCTTACTAATCACCAAGAATTTCTCCGCACTTTTTACATACCCTTACCTTTGATTTATCATCAAGTATGCGTTTACCTATTCTTGTCGGCTCAGCGCATTTATTGCAGATAATCATTAAATTGGAAATATGAATAGGAGCTTCTTTTTCTATAATTCCACCCTGAGCATTTTTAGCACTCGGTTTTGTATGTCTTTTAACCAGATTAATTTTTTCCACAATCACGCGTTCAGAATCTTTATCTACCTTCAGTACGCTGCCTATTTTTCCCTGTTCTTTCCCTGAAAGGATAATAACCTTATCGTTCTTTTTTAATATGGGATGTTTCTTAAGCACTTGGGATACTCCATAAAATTAATTAAAGTACTTCAGGGGCAAGAGATATTATTTTCATAAATTTCTTAGCCCTCAATTCCCTGGCTACAGGGCCAAAGATTCGAGTACCTATTGGTTCATTCTGAGCGTTTATCAGTACGGCTGAATTTTCATCAAATTTAATTAATGATCCATCTGGCCTGCGAATTTCTTTTGCTGTACGAACGATAACTGCTCTCATCACACTGCCTTTACTGACTTTTGAATTTGGTATTGCTTCCTTAACGGATACAATAATTATATCTCCTATAGTTGCGTATCTTCTTTTTGATCCGCCAAGCACTTTAATACAGGACACTAATTTTGCACCTGAATTGTCAGCAACCTTTAATCTTGTTTCTGTTTGAATCATTTTTTTTTACTCCTGACTCTGTTCGTTGCTTTCTTCAGCGGGGGATATTACACCCTTCTCAATAATTTCAGTTACCTGCCATTTTTTAAGCTTGCTGATAGGTCTTGATTCAACAATCCTTACCCTGTCTCCATCCTGACATATACTATTTGGATCATGCACCAGATATTTTTTACTCCTGCGTATAAATTTATTATATGTGCTGTGTCTCTTTAGGCGGTTTACAAGTACGACCGCAGTTTTGTCCATCTTGGTCCCAATGACAATCCCTGTTAATTTTATTCTAATCCCACGCTCTTTCATAACTACCTCACTGCATACCACTTTATTTTTTTAATTCATTAAGAACAGTTTTAACTCTTGCCAGATCTTTTTTGGTTTTACCAATAATGGCAGTATTCCCTAATTGGCCGGTAGCTTTCTGAAATCTCAGGTTAAAAAGTTCCTGACGCAGGGAAGTTTCTTTTTCAATAAGTTCCTGAGCATCTATTTCTCTTATTTCTTTTGCTTTCATCTTACTCTCCTGCTGATAAACCTGGTAGCAAAAGGCAATTTATGGCTGGCCAGGCGAAAAGCCTCGGCAGCTATACCTTCACCAACACCTTCCATCTCATAGAGTATTCTCCCGGGTTTAATAACAGCAACCCATGCTTCAGTAGCGCCTTTACCTTTACCCATTCTTGTTTCTAGAGGTTTTTTGGTGATTGGCTTGTCAGGAAATATGCGAATCCAGATCTTCCCGCCGCGTTTTATATGTCTTGTTATGGCAATACGGGCAGATTCGATCTGTTGAGCTGACATTCGCCCACACTCAGTTGCCTGAAGCCCAAATTCTCCAAATTCAAGTGTACTGCCCTTGGCTTTTCCCTTCATCCTGCCTTTTTGTCTTTTTCTGTATTTTAATTTTTTTGGACTAAGCATTTATTAATTAATCCTTTTTATCTGGTAAAATCTCGCCATTAAATATGGTCACTTTTATGCCGATGACTCCATAAGTTGTAAATGCCTCGGCAAATCCATAATCTATATCAGCTCTAATTGTATGAAGGGGTACACGGCCTTTCCTGTACCATTCTCTTCGAGCCATTTCTGCTCCACCCAACCTTCCGCTGCAGGATATTTTTATACCCTGAACACCGAATCGAAGGGCGGAGATGACGCTTTTTTTCATTGCGCGTCTGAATGAAACTCTACGTACCAATTGTAGAGCAATGTTTTCTGCAAGCAACTTGGCGTCAACTTCGGGTTTCCTGACTTCCTGAATATCAATAAAAAATTCTCTATTGATAATTTTTCCGAGATCCTTTGTAAGATTCTGGATTTCAGAACCTTTTCTGCCGATTACTAAACCGGGTCTTGCAGTATGTATTTTAAGCTTTACTTTATTAGCCGCTCTTTCAATTTCTATTTTTGAGATACCGGCTTGTTGAAGTTTCTTTTTAAGAAATTTCCTGATCTTGTAATCTTCATAAACAAAGTTGCTGTATTCTTTATTGGCAAACCATTTAGAATCCCATTCCTTATTTATACCCAGTCTAAAACCGATAGGATTTACTTTTTGTCCCAATCTTTACCTCCGCCTGTTGGTACGATTTCTTAATATGTAAAAGTTTATTTATCCTTAAGGACAACAGTCAAATGGCTTGTCCTTTTTAATATCCTTGTCGCTCTTCCGCTCGCCCTTGGTATAATTCTCTTCAACATCGGACCTTCATCTGCAAATATTTTTTTTATATAAAGACTGTCAACATCCACATCAGAATTTTGTTGCGCGTTGGCCAATGCAGAATTAATAAGTTTTAAAACAGGAACTGCCCCTTTTTGTGGAGCAAATTTCAGCATATTTAGTGCATCTTCCACCCGCTTTCCTCTTATCTGGTCCATTACAAGACGGGCTTTTTGCGGTGAAATTCTAACATATTTTGCTATGGCATTTGATTCCATTATGTCCCACCTTTTACTTTTGATTTTTTATCCCCGGCATGCCCAAAAAAGGTCCTGGTAAGAGAAAACTCACCCATTTTATGTCCTACCATATCTTCAGTTACAAAGACGGGAATAAATTTTTTACCATTATGTACAGCAAAGGTAAGGCCAACAAATTCAGGTAAGATTGTAGATCTCCTTGACCAGGTCTTTATAATGTTCCTGTTACCAGTGTTTTGAGCTTGCGTCGCCCTCTTTAGCAAGTGATCATCAACAAATGGTCCTTTTTTTAATGATCTTGGCAATACTTTTCCTCCATTCTAGTTTAAACAAATAATCCTTATGATTACTTTCTCTTCTTAATTATCATTTTATCGCTGGTTTTTCTTACCCTTGTTTTATAGCCCTTTGTGGGTACTCCCCAGGGTGTTACCGGGTGTCTTCCTCCTGAAGATTTCCCTTCTCCTCCGCCATGGGGATGATCGACCGGGTTCATTGCAACACCTCTCACATGAGGCCTTCGACCTTTCCATCTTGCCCTTCCGGCCTTTCCGAGACTGATTCCCATGTAGGCAGAGTTACCTACCTGGCCTATAGTAGCCTTGCACTCAAGTGCAACCATCCGGACTTCCCCCGAAGGCAGTTTGACTTGAGCATATTTGCCCTCTTTTGCCATTAATTGCGCATAGGTACCTGCGCTACGGACTATCTGTCCGCCATGGCCCGGCTTTAATTCAATATTATGGATTTGACTGCCCAACGGAATATCACTTAACTTCAATGTATTTCCATTGTTTATCTCAGAGCCCTGCCCCGATGTAATATTATCGCCCACCTTTAACCCTGCGGGTGCAAGTATATATCTCTTTTCACCGTCAACATAATTCAGCAATGCAATATTTGCAGACCTGTTTGGATCATACTCAATCGTGGCGACCCTGGCTGGAACCCCGTCTTTATTGCGTTTAAAATCAATAAGCCTGTATCGCCTTTTATGTCCGCCACCTCTGAAACGTGAAGTAATTCGACCATATGAATTACGCCCGCCAGTCTTTTTCAGAATTTTTACAAGACTCTTCTCTGGTCGGTCTACGGTGATTTCTTCAAAATTACTATTTTTCAGAAATCTTCTTCCGGATGAAGTCGGTTTATGACTTTTTATAGCCATCTATATCTCCAAATAATCCTATATATTATATTCTTTTATGTTTTATTGATGTCAGTATCAAAAATACGAATTAAACACCGCTAAAAAATTCAATATTTTCACCCGAAGCAAGAGTTACGACTGCTTTTTTCCAGTCAGGCTTTTTACCGATATTTCTTCCCACGCGACGTTTTTTACCTTTCATATTTTGAGTCTTGACATCTACAACCTTGGTTTTGAATAAAAGTTCGGTAGCTTTTTTTATCTCTATCTTATTAGCCCTTGGATCGACTTTAAGCACAATCTGATTGTAGGACTCTTTAAGAGCATTTGCCTTTTCTGCTATATGGGGTTCCTTGATTACACCGTAAATATCCATTATGAAATCAATGCCTCCTCGATTTTTTCTATGGAAGGTCTTACCAAAAAGAGATGATCATGATTAAGGATGTCATAGACATTGATTCCCTCGTGTCTTATAACTTTGACTCCGGAAACATTTCTTGATGATTTTTCAAGATTGACATTCTTATCTTCAGTGACAATCAAAGCCTTTTTGATTTGAAAGTTATTCATGACTTTAACAAAATCTTTTGTTTTAATAGCAGGCAAATTAAAATCTTCAACAACGATAAGCTGCTTTGAAATATATTTATCACTTAATGCCATTGCAATCGCAGTCTTTTTTATTTTTTTTGGTACCTTGTTCTCATAGCTCCTTGGTATTGGTCCAAACGCTATGCCTCCTCCTCTTCTGGTTGGAGACATTGCGGTTCCTACTCTGGCCCTTCCGGTACCTTTCTGCCGCCATAATTTACTCCTTGATCCATGAACCTCAGATCTTGTCTTAACGGCAGCTGTTCCTGCTCTTTTTTTATTTAGCTGACTTACAACTACCTGATGAAGAATATCTTTTCTCACTTCAACACCAAAGATTTTCTCATTCAGTTCAATCTCAGCCGTCTTTTCCGCGTTTAAATTATACACATCGATTGCTGTCATTTTTTATCAGTCACTTCTTTAATAGTCTATAATCTGCAGATTTCGATTATTGAATTATCACAACCCGGTAAAGGCCCTTTTAATGCAATGAGGTTTGTATCAGGCCTTACATCGAGCACCTTCAGATTTTTGACTGTGATCCTCTCATATCCCATTCTTCCCGGGAGTTTTCTTCCTTTTATTACTCTTCCTGGTGTAGTATTTGCGCCAATGGAACCAGGGATACGATGAGACCTGGATCCATGTGTCTTACGTCCGCCTCCAAAACCCCACCTTTTCATAACACCGGCATACCCCCTGCCTTTGCTTTTCCCGGAAACCATAACCTTGTCTCCTATCTGAACAACATCCGCAGCAGTTATAGCCTGTCCAATTTCATACTCCTTTGTATCATTAACCCTGATTTCTCTGAGATAGTAATAGAATTTATCGCCAGCAGCCTTCTGGTGTCCTTTTATAGAGTTATTGACTCTGCTTTCTTTTTTCTCTTCAAAACCAACCTGAATAGCCTCATAACCATCTTTATCAATTGTCTTTTTCTGAATAATAACACATGGGCCGGCTTGTACCAATGTGACAGGCACACTTTGTCCTTCATCAATAAAGTATCGAGTCATGCCGAGTTTTTTACCAAAGATCCTGTTGCCCATTTAATTCTCCAACTCAATAGTTTAATTATAATTTTATCTCAACATCAACACCACCAGACAGATCCAGCTTCATCAGGGCATCAACTGTTTGTTGTGTGGGGTCTAAAATGTCTAAAAGTCTTTTATGGGTCCTTATTTCAAATTGTTCCCTTGCCTTTTTGTTCACATGGGGAGACCTTAAAACACAATATTTATTAATCACCGTAGGTAATGGTATCGGACCAGCAATTTTTGCTCCGGTTTCCTTAACTGTATTTACAATTTCCAAAGCAGACTGATCCAGCAGTTTATGATCATATGCCTTTAACCGAATCCTGATCTTTTGGTTAGCTAATGCTTTTTCTGTCATTTTACTCCCTGCTATTATTTCCCTGTCTATTCGATGATTTCACTGATAACGCCGGCGCCTACTGTACGGCCTCCTTCACG
>CAZSZQ010000026.1:0-29684 GCA_964610475.1 uncultured Desulfatiglans sp. | reverse complement strand
TTAAAAATCAAAACCCGGCGGGCATACTCACCAATTACCAGCGGATATATTTTTACGAAAAGGACAGCACCTCCCTTCGCAAATATCAAAAATCACTTTATTCCATACCTGATTTGCATCAAGCCGTATCAATGCCTGTTAAGGCTTTATATAGCAGCCTTCACTAGAAACTGACAATAATGCAATTTCATAACCGGGAATTACTGAAAAAAGTAATATATATACCAAAATCACAACTATTTCATTCTTGTCCCTTTCATATATTGACTCACTTTATTAAGTTATTTATAATCATTCACAAAAAATTTCCTTTAATAAAATAACTTTTATCCATCATTACCAATTTAATAAATGAGCGTTTTTTAAACTGTAGCAACAACCTTTCCATATAAACGAGGATTATCTATTTTGGATGATTTTGAAAAGTTAGGCATATTCTACCTTGGCAAAGAGTATGATCTTGAGGCAGGAGCATTAAGATCAAAACCTGTTCTTTACGATTCCAAAGACCTCACCACACACGCAGTCTGCGTGGGCATGACCGGCAGCGGAAAGACCGGGCTCTGCATTTCACTGCTTGAAGAAGCGCTTATTGACGGAATCCCTGCAATCGTTGTTGACCCCAAGGGAGATATCTGCAATCTCCTTCTCACTTTTCCGGATCTTAAACCTGAAGACTTCAGACCCTGGATCAATGAGACGGACGCACAGAACAAGGGGCTCTCTCCTGAAGAATTTGCGCGCAAACAGGCCGAACTATGGGAAAAGGGGCTGGCAGAATGGGGACAGGGCAGGGACCGTATCCGCATGTTAAAAAACTCGGGAGAAATGGCGATTTACACACCGGGAAGCAATGCTGGAAACCGGGTATCCATTCTCAGATCTTTTGCTGCGCCATGTCCGGATCTTGTTGGAGATACAGATCTTTTAAGACAAAAAATACAGATAACAGTTACCAGCCTTTTAAATCTGATTGGCATTGAGGCCGATCCCATAAAAAGCCGTGAGTATATTCTCATTTCAACTATCCTCTTAAATGCATGGCAGAATGGAAAGGACATGGATATTGTATCTCTAATAAATGCCGTGCAGAGTCCTTCCTTCAGCAAGGTGGGGGTATTTGATCTTGAGTCATTTTATCCCTCAAAAGACCGTTTTGCTCTTGCCATGCAGATGAATAATATCCTTGCCGCGCCTGGCTGGAATACATGGCTGGAAGGAGAACCTCTTGATATAGACAGGATGCTTTATACAGACACCGGAAAACCCAGGATATCGATTTTCTGTATAAGTCACCTGAGTGATGCGGAAAGGATGTTCTTTGTTTCCATTCTTCTCGCTCAGATGCTGGACTGGATGAGACAGCAGCCCGGAACCACCAGCCTCAGGGCCCTGTTTTACATGGATGAAATTTTCGGATATTTTCCTCCTGTTGCCAATCCGCCATCAAAAGACCCGCTTCTGACCCTTTTAAAACAGGCGCGTGCTTTTGGCCTGGGCATCGTTCTTGCCACACAGAATCCGGTTGATCTGGATTATAAAGGCTTATCCAATACAGGAACATGGTTTATAGGCAGGCTTCAGACCGAAAGGGATAAAAACCGTCTGCTCGACGGACTGGAAATGGCAGGCAGCAGCTCAGGTATTTCTATCAACCGGCAGGAAATAAACCGGATACTCTCAAGCCTTGGAAACAGGGTATTCTTTATGAACAATGTTCATGAGGATAATCCTGTTATTTTCCATACAAGGTGGGCCATGTCCTACCTGCGCGGACCCATCACACGCACACAGATCCGGCAGCTGACCTCACAGGATACAAAGGAAGTATCTATGCCTTTAACGTCTGCATACACAACGGAAGGCATTGAGAAACATGCAAATATGAGATCAATAAACGAGAATGCAACATCGGCCGCAAGGGTAAACTCGCCTCCGCTCTTACCTCCTGATATCAATCAGTGTTTTATTCCGGTCCGTAAACCCCAGCCGTCGGGGACATCACTATTTTATGAACCTATGCTCATGGCAGGGGCTTCGGTATACTTCAATGATACTGAATCAGGGGTTTCGGAACAGGTCAATATCTCAATGCTCGCCGAATTTACTCCGGGTGCATCTATGATTAACTGGGATGAAGCCGAGGAAATTGATATCAGGGAGAGTGACTTCTCTGCAGCTCCATGGGGTGAGGCCTCTTATGCAGAACCGCCAAAGGAAGCGCTGAACAAAAAAAAATATGCAGAGTGGAACCGCATCTTGAAAGACTGGTTATACAGAAATAAAAAGTTGAGGCTTTTATCAAGCCCTTCTTCAAATATAGTCTCAAAGCCCGGAGAGAATGAACGGGATTTCAGGATAAGGCTTCAAATGGCGGCGCATGAGAACCGTGATATGATGATAGAAAAATTGCGTAATAAATATGAAACAAAGATCGCGAAGCTTGAGGAGCACGTACGTAATGCCGAATATGCGGTTGAAAGGGAAAAGGATCAGGCAAAGCAGCAAAAGCTTCAAACGGCCATTTCCTTTGGTGCTACACTCTTTTCCGCCCTTCTCGGAAGGAAAACGGTTACCCGCAGTTCAGCCGGACGCGCTTCAACAACAGTAAGCCGGGCCGGGCGTATTCTAAAGGAAAATAAGGACGTAGAAAGGGCTGAAGACAACCTTCAGGCCCTTGAAGAACAGGTATCAGGGCTTAAGTCTCAGATGAACGAAGAAATAGAAGGCATTAAGGCAAGTCTTGACCCTCTTAATGAAAAACTAACGGAATATGAAGTAAGGCCAAACAAATCAGGGATAACCGTATCCCTTGTAACTATTGCCTGGGCCCCTTACTGGCAGGACAACAAAGGCGGATTGACACCTTCCTGGTAGAATATAACAGGTCATTCTCCTTCCAGAAGCAGCGGCAGCCACGGCATTGGCCTTACGGGGTGTGATTCCGCATCATTGGGAATGGTTCTCTTCAGATATTCTTTAAGATTGCTCCATTTGTCCATATCCTTGTCCTCATCTGCATCATCAACCAGGGGATTGAGACCGTATTGAATTTCCCAGTTGTCAGGCATAGTGTCGCCATCGGTGTCCGGGTTATTTGGGTTGGTTCCAGCCATAAACTCATCTAAATTTTTAAGGCCGTCATTGTCCGGGTCATTTGCCGAATCATTTACAAGTGGATTAAAAGCATATTGAACCTCCCAGCCATCCGGCATAACGTCTCCGTCGCTGTCCTGGTTATTTGGATTGGTTTCGGCAGTATACTCATCAATATTACTCAGATGATCTTCATCAAGGTCATTAGCCGCATCATCAAAAAGTGCATTAAGCCCATGCTGGCGTTCCCATTCATCAGGCATGCCGTCAGAGTCTATATCACCGAGGCCCTCCAGCAGACGGTTATAAAAGGTCGCCTTATCAGGAAGACCAATGGTTTTATCTATATATCCTTGAGGATTACGGGGATCAATACGGCAAATTACCGGTATATACTTCGCAGAATCATAATACAGGTACTCAGAGTTTGAATAAACGTTGCAGTACCATGGAACATAATTCTCAATGATTAACTGCTTGATAGGGGGATCTTCTTCTTCACAGACATTGCCACGCAATGCTATACAGTAGGGTCAGGTATCAGATCCTGCGACAAGTAGAATATATTTCCCCTCATCAAGCGCCTTTGCTATGGCTTCGCTTCTGGACAGGACCCAGGAGAGGGGTTCATTTCCCTGGCCTGATGCTGTTACAGCATGGAGACTTATCATCATGACAAAGATTAGTGATTGTAATGATACAAAACGGGGTAACTTTATTGTTATTATTTTATTCATCTCAGTAATTTAAAATCAAATCAATTCTTTTTTCTGATTCAAATGTGTAAACTCAGCTTCAGGTTATAATTCATCTTTCTCATATCACAATAAACAGAAAATAGATACTGCGACCAGACATGGGAAAAAACAAATACCCGGACGTGGTCAGGCCACACTTCTTATTAATCCCCAAGAAGCAACTGAAGCCAAGGCATGCCTGTTCTTGGTCTGGACTTGGGATCATTAGGGAGAGTTCCTTTCAGATATTCCTTTATATTTTTAAAGTTATCACCATCCAGATCTCCGTTTGCATCATTTACAAGCGGATTAAGGCCATACTGAACCTCCCAGCCGTCGGGCATGCCGTCACTATCAGTATCAGGGTTATCGGGATCTGTCTCACCGGGGTCTACAATACTGTTACCATTTTTGTCTTCAATCCCATCAAATATGCCATCATTGTCTGTATCCCTGACTTGTAACCTGCCATGACCATACAGGTTATCTTTTCCTGTAGTCCCCATATCTATGGTATTTGCTACAAGAAACCCCTGCAGTTCATCAGGTGTCATGGCGGGATTCATGGATAGCGCCAGTGCAGCCATACCGGCCACATGGGGAGCAGTCGCTGAAGTGCCGAAAAAGGATGAATCGCCAGAAGTGGAGGTGGTTACACCATCCGGGCCCATTATGTCAGGCTTTATTCTTGCGCTGCTGCCGTTCCAGTCATTAGTGGGGCCTTGCGAGCTGTATTCCTGCTGCGGGCCTGTTTGCCAATTAATATAATCTATAGCGCCGATTGCCAGCACGCTCTGAGCATCAGCAGGTTCGGATATTGAACCTGAAGAAGTTGATATGGAAGATGAGTAATTTTCAAATGGGACAAACTCACTCGTTCCGCCCAGATATATCTCAAGTTTTGTTCCGGTCGGTGTTTCTTCATCTACCCGTGTTACAACAAGGGCATAATAGTGAGGGTAATCCTCATCATCAGGAATATCCATTGATATCCATTCAAGAGGTTCATCAGACTCATCACCCTCCTGCCAATTGTTAGACCATGTTAAAGGTTCATCACCAACTAATTCGCCGGTGTCATAATCATATTCGAAGAGATACATCTCATAATCAATGCTTGATCCTGGCCAGGCGTCATCCCATCTCATTAAAATAGAGACCTCTCCGCTTTCAGATTCACCATCATCATTCCATTCCGGATATGCCTCGATAACATTATAAAAACTGTCCGGATCACTTATTATAAATTCATGAAACAGGTCTCCGGTGGTATTATTGAAAGTACCTTCCCAGTGGGAGCCGTAAGTCTGGCCGTCATATAAATAATTTGCGTAGTTACCTGCGGATGCAACAACCAGTATGCCTGCTTCCCTCAGCTCATCAAATGCCTCATTCAGCGGCCCTGTACCGTCTCCAGGACCTGTTCCGAAGGTTCCGATTGACAGGTTTTGACTATGTCAATGCTGTTATTAATGCAGTAATCAATAACCTCATATCCGCCTATCTCATCCCCAAGTTTGATAAGATGCAGTTCTGCATCAGGCGCCATATCATGGATTATCTCCGCGCAGGTTGTACCGTGTTTATATTCTGTCTGAAGCCCCAGCCCTGAAAAATCCTGTGTTATTACATTAGATGGCAATTCTCCGGCTGTTATTGCTTCAGAAAGACCCTTAAAACCCACATCAAGAACCGCCACCTTTACCCCGGCGCCCCTGTTGAGGGTGTCATGAAAGATATTTGCACCTGTGAGATTTACACCTTCAGAGACCTTCCCTGACGGGTAAAACCTGAATGGCAGCCTTGCATGTCTTATTGAACTGTTATCTTTAATGAGCTGCTCAGCCCTGTCAGCCGGCACCTCTACTGCCATAAAGCCTGGTCGTTTTCTAATTATCCTGCCTCCGGCATTTATGATGCTGTCTGATATCTCCCCTTTATCATCTTTCACGTTGAGTACTAACCTGATATTCTTTTTCCCCTCTTTTATATATCTGCTGATCTCTTTTCTTAGAGAACCCGCCAATACTTTCTCATGAGGGACTATTCCACTTTTTCCTGTTACGGGCCGAGGTATAACAGAGGATGATTTTTGTCCCTTAAGCCTTAGGTTTTCATGAAGTATCTTAGTGATCTTTTTTCTCATCTCTGTTTTGGGGTCAGCTTTTACATAAGAAGGTTCTTTGACAGACCTGTAGGGTAAAAAGGTAATAACGGCAAGCAGTACAACAGGTATAATGATCCGGAGGTATCTTTTCATATTATAATTTTTCCAAGTTTAAAAATTGTGTTGCCATATTTATCTGATATCCTTTATTCTTTCAAAACATAATTAACTGGTAATTGATAATAGCATCATGCAATTTTTTGACAATTATCTCAATAATAAATATTACATGCGCCAATTGATGATGGACAATTAGAATTCCGTTTCCCTTCTCTTGAATCTGGCGTCTCCAGCTATCAGTTATGCTGTTAAAAGGGACAGAAAAATAGTGAAAAAGAACGGATACTCGATGTAAAAATAATTATATTTACTTTTTTACCTGCATCCCATAAATTTATTTCAAGGAACAAATATGAAAACCCCTGATTCAGAACTTCGTAATGCAGTTAGGCTGGTTGCCCTGTTGAATCTTGCCTATTTCGGAGTGGAATTTGCCGTTGCCTTATCGATCGGATCGGTTTCGCTTTTTGCAGATTCAATCGATTTTTTAGAGGACACAGCAGTTAACTTTCTTATCTTTGTTGCCCTTGGATGGAGTCTAAGCCACCGGTCATTCGTCGGTATGGCATTAGCGGCGATCCTTTTAATACCAGGCATATCAACTTTGTGGACTGCATGGCAAAAAATCAGCGCGCCCATCCCGCCTGATGCAACATTTTTATCCCTCACCGGCCTTGGGGCATTTTGTATAAACATCTATTGCGCCTATATATTGACACGTTTTCGTTCTCATAGCGGCAGCCTTACCCGGGCTGCTTTTCTTTCAGCCAGAAATGATGCATTAGCCAATATTGCTATCATAGCGGCAGGATTAATCACTGCTGTTGCTGATTCGGTCTGGCCTGATTTGGTTGTAGGATTAGGTGTATTTATTATGAATCTTGATGCCGCTCGGGAGGTGTTTAGATCAGCCAGAGAGGAAAGGACAGCGGCATCAAGCCTGGCACAGGAAACAAAAAAAGGGTAACGACACAGAATAAATCCTGTAAACGATGCTGATAAAAAAAGGTTTTTTGTATTTCGGAAAGATTGGAAGGCCATGCTCGCCTGCTTCATAAGTTGAAGAATTCACTAAGAGGCAACAGAAGGATTATTAAAGAGAGGATAAGATGGATAAAGACATAATCAGGCAATGCAGATCATTTTTAAAGGACAGTATCCGGAAGACCATTGATTTTTCAAAGACAGATCAGAGCAGAGGTATTGCCCCTCCTCCGGTAGAAAAACCCTTTTCAAAGGATCAAAATCGAATTGACCTTGTCAGGTTTGATGAATTCAGCGGCATTGGTAAAATTGATTTAAAAACTATAATCAATAATCGTGAAAGTCGCAGATCATATAGTAATAAACCCATATCCATTAAAGAGCTCTCTTTTCTTTTATGGGCAACCCAGGGCATACGCAAACACCTTGGCCCTGGCCATGCATTAAGGACAGTGCCTTCGGCAGGATGCCGTCATGCATTTGAAACATACCTTTGTGTGTTTAATGTGAAGGGTCTTGAGCAGGGGATATACCGCTACCTTCCGGTTGAAAATCAGCTCCTGTTTGAGTTTCCAGATGAGCGCATGAGACAAAAGATTATTGATGCAACATTCAGGCAATCCTGGGCTGCGGAGGCAGCGGTGGTTTTTATCTGGACTGCAATCCCTTATAGAATGGAGTGGCGATACGATATAGACTCAGCCAAGGTGATTGCTATCGAGGCAGGTCACATATGTCAGAATCTTTATCTTGCCTGTGAGGCAATCGAAGCAGGAATATGCGCCATAGCCGCCTATGATCAGGAAAGGATGGATGAATTGCTCAGGGTTGACGGAGAGGATGAGATTTCTGTTTATATCGCGGCTGTTGGTAAAAAGTAAATTCAATAAAAATATTTTGTCTGGTAATCTTCAAAAAATCTATGCAAAATGGAGTTTATATGTCCGTTTCACACACATATTTTAATAAAAGAATACCCTGTTTTTTACTTTAAACCTTAAAAAGGAGACTTGATATGGATCAGAATGATCCGATTTATATTGAACTGCAGCGTCATTTAGACCGACAGGCCGTTGGATTCCCTGCTACAAAGTCAGGCGCTGAGATAAAAATTCTTAAACATATATTTTCTCCCCGTGAGGCAGAGATAGCCACATGTTTAACATATAAATTTGAGCCTCTTGAAAAGATATTCCAAAGGGCCGGGCACCTGGTTGAATCTTTGGAAGTACTGGAAGAAGAGCTTGATCGGATAATAGAAAAAGGAGGAATTGAGGTAAAAACAAAAGAGGGGAAAAAGTTCTACTGCAATGCCCCTTTTGTTGTGGGAATGTACGAATATCAGGTTGGAAAACTTACGCCTGAATTTATCAGTGATGTTGAGGAATTTACATCGGATAAAAAATTCGGGATCGAATTCCTGAGCACCAAACTCCCCCAGATGCGGACTATTCCGGTCTTAAGAAGCATTAAACCGCAACATAATGTTAATACATACGATGAAATCACAAGGCTTATGAAACTGGCTAATCCGCCTTTTTGCATATTGGAGTGTATTTGCCGCCAGAAAAAGGCATTACAAAATGAGCCGTGTCAGGTCACAGACCGGAAAGAGACCTGTATGGCAATTGACAACATGGCCGAGGCTGCCTTACGAAGCGGGCTGGGCAGGGAGATCACGCTTGATGAAGCCTTGTCAATCCTTGAACAGAACCAAAAGGATGGTCTGGTTCTTCAGCCTTCAAATACGCAAAAGGCTGAATTCATTTGTTCATGCTGTGGTTGCTGCTGCGGTCTTCTAACCATGCAGAAAATGCTTCCAAAACCTGTTGATTTCTGGGCTGCAAATTTTTACGCCGTTGTAGATACTGAGACATGTAATGGATGCGGAAATTGTGAAAAACGTTGCCAGGTTGGGGCAGCAAAGCTTTCCCAAAAGAAGAAGACAAGTTCCATAGAACTGAACCGTTGTGTCGGCTGCGGTTTATGTGTATCAACATGCCCCGCAAAGGCCATATCTCTCAGGAAGAAACAAACTGAACTGATACCGCCTGAAACAAGGGAGAATCTTTTTGATATAATTATGGCAAATAAAAAAGGAAAATTCGGGAAATTAAAGTTGACTGGAAAATTGATTCTTGACGGTATGTTAACAGGTTTGAAACAATTGGTTAAATAGAACCTATCCAGAAAGGGCATCTATTCGGATAGAGACTATTTAACAATTCCAAAAGTATAATACCACTGTTTTTTATATAACGAACAATTCGTTGACAATAATTTGCATGATGTATATACTTTTGTATGTTTTCAATACAGGGAGGAAAATTTTATGGCATTAAGTATAAGAAATCCAAAAGCTGAAAGGCTTGCAAGAGAAATAATTGCCATAAGTGGTGGAAATATAACCAAAGTGGTAATAAATGCCCTGGAAGACCAGCTTGAACGGCTTCGTGGAAGAAGAACACATACGGACATAGTAAAGGAGATCATGACCATTTCCAGCCGGTGCAGCGCCATTCCTGATATTGATAAAAGAGATCCTGATGAGATCCTGGGATATAATAATACAGGTGTAAATGAATAATGGTAATTGATACCTCCGCATTAATAGCCATACTTCTTTGTGAACCTGAATCTGAGGCCTTTGCAAAAGCAATCTCAAAAGACCCCAAAAGACTGATAAGTGTTTTTACATTTTTAGAAACAGGTATTGTTATCGAGGCAAAAAAGGGTGATGCCGGAGGAAGAGAACTGGACCTGCTTGTACACAGGGCAGGTATTGAGATCGTGGCATTGGACCAGGGACAAATGGAGATTGCCAGAGCAGCTTGGAGGACATTTGGCAAGGGACGGCATCCTGCCGGATTGAATATCGGAGACTGCTGTTCGTATGCGCTTTCAAAATATTCAGGGGAACCTCTTCTTTTTAAAGGCTCTGACTTTCGAGCTTCAGATGTGATGGTTGTTGTCTCAGAATAGTAGCCAATTAGTTAATTTGTAAGGCTTGACTGATGCTTTAACCCCGGTTTAAATGAGTTTCTCACTCCTTCCCCTGTCAGAAAATATAGGCTTTAATATTATGTTACATGCTGCATAGGATGCGCTGAAGAAGAGTTGTTATCACTATTTCTGTCCATTAATGATATATTCATCTCTTCTTCCTTTAATACCCTTTTAAGGATCTTGCCCACTGCACTCTTAGGAAGGCTTTTTCTGAATTCAACTTTTTCGGGCAGTTTATATTTGGCTAATCTCTCAGAGCAGTAATCTCTCAGATCCTTCTGCGTCATGCTTTTCCCCTCTTTAAGGACTGCAAAAACCTTGACCGTCTCACCACGGCTGGGATGCGGAATACCGATTACAGCAGCTTCGAGTATATCAGGATGTGTATATATTACCTCTTCTATATCCCTGGGATAAACATTGTATCCTCCGGATATAATCAATTCCTTTATACGGTCAACAATATAGAAATACCCGTCCTCATCCATTCGTGCAACATCACCGGTATAAAGCCAGCCGTTCTTTAAAACCTGGTCTGTTTCTTTAATATTTTTATAATACCCTTTCATAACCTGCGGCCCTCTGATAATGAGCTCTCCGCACTCTCCGGGTGGAACATCTGTCTCACCATCCGCAATACTAACGATGCGGCACCGGGTATTGGGAAAAGGTATGCCGATACTGCCGGCCTTTCTTATGCCTGAAAAGGGATTTACGCAAACGATCGGAGAGGATTCGGTCAGGCCGTATCCTTCAAGGATGACCGCACCGGTTTTATCCTCGAATTTTTTAATTACCTCTACCGGCATAGGGGCGCTGCCTGAAAAACATGCCCGTATGGAGGTCATATCAGCCTTTTCAATATCAGGGTGCCTTAAAATGTTTATAAACATGGTGGGGACCATAGGCGCGAAGGTAGGCTTCTGGTTGGTAATTGCCTTTATGAGATTTTCTGCCTGTGGTTTGGCAACGATTACATTCTCCCAGCCCATAAGGATAGAAAAATTCATGCATACCGTAAGGCCGAATACATGAAAGAAGGGAAGCGCACCCAGCATAACCTCCTTTCCCTCTTCAAACTGAGGCAGCCATGCCTTCAACTGTTGAACATGATTGCTTAAGTTCTCATGGGTCAACATCACTCCCTTTGAAACACCTGTTGTGCCTCCTGTGTATTGATACATGGCAACATCGTGGGGAGCCAGGTTCACTTCTGGCGCCCGCGGGGCTGGTTTTTTAATCAGTCTATTAAAACTGTAAATGTTATCCGTCTTTTTAACTGAAGCAGTAAGCCTCTTTTTTTTACCAAGGAGTTTAAACATTACTCTCTTAACAGGGGACAAAAAATCACCAAGGGATGCATAAATAATATGCTTTATATGTGTCCGGGGACGAAGATCTATCATCCTGTTTGCAAGAAGATCAAGGGTAATCAGGAGCTTTGCCCCTGAATCATTGAATTGATGTTCAAGCTCCCTGTCAGAATACAGAGGATTGTTCATGACGGCAATGCCGCCTATTTTGATGATTGCATAATAACAGATAACACATGAGATCAGGTTCGGCAGCAGGATCGCAACAGCATCCCCTTTTCTGATCCCGAGTGAATAAAGATGCGCACTGAATTTTTCAACCATCCTGTTGAGTTCCCTGTATGTCACCCTGTACCCTTCAAAATTTAGTGCACTTTTATCGGGAAAACATCTTGCGCTCCTTTCCAGATAATCAGGGAGAAGAGAATTCTCAAAAAATATTTCAGATGGGACACCATTTTCATACTGGTTTAGCCAGGGTTTTTTATCATATATGGATATTGTTTTCATGTTCATGCCTTAAAGTAGTTATAACCTGCAAACAGATATAACAACTTTTGTGCCAGACTTGATAGAGATGCATAACATGTTGATATTATAACGTATTTAATCAGCGAGAATCATGTGTTGCATATACTTAAAATTTCTGGTGGGCAAAATATGTATACTGCCAAGCAAATATTGAACAGGCTGGAGCAGGCAAAGGATAATACAAAAGGAGAATATAAGAATAATCCGACTACATGCTTTTACATTATCTTTTGTTACATTAGCCTGTTCGTGAAGCAAGATGATATTTATTTACTATATAAAGCTGCTATAAATACTCTGCAGCATAATCGCGCACATGGTGCCCGTCCAGCACATGGAATTTTTTTATTTTTTTTATGGTTGCCGGAGGTATCGTGCCTATTGGTATGTATATGATATTTTTTCCGTATCTCTCTGCAATACTCCTGCACCAGCCTGAAGGCGGCTCAGAAGCCACATATACCACATGTTTTTCAAGGCAATAGTCAATGGCTGCCATTAGAAGCCTTTCAGGCTTGTTTCTGGCCCCGCTGAAAAAACTGTCTTTCCAGATATCATAGACCCTCATGGGAGGATAACTCAGCATAAACCCGCCATACTGGCACCTGCTGATTCCCGGCCCGTCCATAACCTCGCCGGCCGGGGTGCTGTAAAACGCCATATCCGACTCCTGATTGTGCTCTCCAAGCCATGAGACCTTCCACGGGAAGGTCTCATTCCCCTGTTTATCAGCTATATCTTGATCAAATATCACAACCACTGAACCCACCTTGCCTCTTAAGGGGCGGTTTTCCTTAACATAGATCTTTTCTTCATATAGGTTTTTTATTGTTTCCCGCAGGTCAAGTCCGTCCAGCATAGAGCTTTCAAATGGCACAACACGGGCGTTTTCTTCTGATTTGATCTCTATTGCCCTTTTTTTAAGGTGGTGACCGTAGCCCTCTATCACAATATCCTCAGGCGGGTATGAACATATGTAGTCACCCTTAAAGGATTCTTTCCATTCTCCCTTTGTCTTTTCACGCCGCCTCCTTTTGACAGGGACAGAGATCAGTCTTTTCCTGGTCCCTTTTATCCTCCTGTGAAACCTTATCTTTCGATGGTTGTAAAACAGGTCATCACCGGAGAGTTCTATAACAGGAAGCCCTGGTTCATTGGTCTGCCAGGGGTAATCACTTCCAAGGTTCCAAACCTCCCATGCAAAGTTATCATCCGCGACACCGCGCGCCGCAACTATAAGCTGAAAAAAATCCGGCACAAGGTTACCGGTAGTCATTGCATAGTTTCTGGCAAACCGGTCAAGTATATTGAGTTGTACAGGGGAAAGCTCCTCCTTGTCATTCTTCCAGAGCTCATTTCTTGCCTCTTCAATGAGTTGAATATTAAGTTTCATCCGGTCAGGCGGCTCATTATCCTTTCCTGCCCTGTAATTTTCATATGTCTTTGACAAAAAGGCCATTTCAGAGAGTATCTCCCTGCTTGAATCCGCATGTATATGTGATAGGCCGATCCCTGATCTCTTTCTTATCCCTATCACCTCGGTCTGAGGCTCATCGATCAATTTCAAAATCCGTGGTGCGTGATATATTCCTCCTACAAAAAGCGTTTTCCTTTTTTGTTTATTTAATCTCTGTAGATTATATGTCATTGTCTTTTCGCGTAGTGTGTCCTCCCTGCTGCCCGTATCTTCTGCATGTTCCCGGATATACTCGGTGCAGTATTTATAATGACCTATCCGTGAAATGGCATAGGCGTCTGGCATGGGGGTATAGTCAGCAGGATAATCTTCTGTGTCGCGGTCTACAAAGTGGACAGGGATATCTGACTCTATTCCGAGCCTGACAGCCTCAATCAGTGCATCTATAGGTTCAATAAGCAGGTATGTAAAGATGCCATCGGATTCCTCATAATGAACAACGGATAAAAATGGGAGCCGTTTTATACCCTGGATGATCTTGTCCTTAAGTGTAGAAGGATATTCAACAGCTATTGCATCAGGCTGATACTCTTTAAACTGTCTCCTGACCTCGAGGGCAAACTCCATTTTCCCATGAACAATAGGAACAAAACGGACGTTGTTCCATTGAAGATAGCTATTCTTCATCGGTAACTTCCATCATCTCATTAAAATACTCAGAGGCAGCCGGGTCAAGTATCATTGCAGCGGATTCCTTCAGATATTCAAGGGCAGATATACCGGTATTAGCATTCAGGTTATTATGGCGAGACATCCGCTTTAAGGCATATCGCGCAATGTTTATGCCGTCTCTTACACTGTAGCGGTCATTTGCCGCATGGGCAGCCTGAAGAAATTCAACGACATATTCAAGGATTTCGTCATCAGCAAATGGAAGGTTCTTTTTTAAAATCAACAGTTCATCATCGCGTTCCGGGAAGTCAAGGATTATTCCCGGTTGCAGTCTTGAATATATGTAATCCGGCAGGTCAAATGTGCTTGCATCATCATTCATTGTCACACACAAACGAAAATCAGGTTGTGCCTTGATCTTGATGCCTGCAACAATAGATTCCACATACCTCCGGTTGTCCATAAGAGGCGCCAGTGATGCCCAGCTTTTTTCACTCATCCTGTTTCCTTCATCGATAACAGCTACACCGCCTTCTATCATGGCAGTAACTATTGAACTCGCAACGTACTTAATTTTACCCTTCTCTGATATTACCGGTGTGACTATCAGATCCTCCGGACGTGTGTCCATGGTGGCCTGAAAAAGATAAACAGGTTTACCGAGTAATCTCCCTGCATGATAGGCGAGTGTTGTTTTTCCTACGCCCGGTTTTCCCAAAAGCCTTGGGTTAAGGGGCAAATCCTCTTCTCCAAGCACAAACCATGCGGCAAGCAGTTGAGTTACAAGCTCCTCCTGCCCTACCCAGGTCATGGGTATATCTACCGGCCTGGAAAGAGATAATTCTATATCATCAATAATAACCTTATCCATTAACAATAACTCCTTTATTTAAAACATATGGTAATTGACGCGATTGAGTCTCTATTATATATCTCATTATCAGGAATTTAAAGGAGAATAAATGACAGAGCCACATCATGAACATAATGAAACAATACATGATCACAATGGGCATGACCACAGCCATGATCTTAAAAACACCACCTACAGCAGGTTATGGTGGGCCTTTTCTATTAATCTGATTTTTCTGATAGTTGAGGTTATAGGCGGTCTTATGGTCAATTCCCTTGCCCTTTTGGCAGATGCAGGCCATATGCTTACCGATGTGGGGGCACTTGCGCTTGCCATCTTTGTGGCGCATCTTGCACAAAGGCCTGCAACCCCCAACAGGACATTCGGTTTTTTAAGGGCTGAGGTGATTGGCGCCTTTTTAAACGGCGCAACACTTGTACTTATAGTCGGCTTTATATTTTATGAGGCGTGGCAAAGGATTGGGAAGTCTCAGGTAATAGACGGGCCGATTATGGTTGTGATAGCCCTGTTCGGCCTGATCGCGAATATTGCCAGTGCTATAATACTCGCAACGGGGAATGAAAAAAATGTGAATATAAGGGGCGCCTTTCTACATATGGTAGCCGATGCCCTTGGTTCAGCAGGCGCAATAATAGCAGGCATAGTAATAATGACCACGGGCTGGCAGCCTGTTGATGCAATAGCCAGCCTTGTAATAGGTTTGCTTATTTTGTGGAGCAGTTTCGGATTTCTGAAACAGACACTGAATATCCTGCTTGAGGCAACGCCGGATAATATCGATTATGCTGAGGTAAAAAAAGGTCTTGAGGAGATGGAACATATTGAGGCTGTCCATGACCTTCATATATGGACAATAACCTCAGAAATGCCGGTATTATCCGCCCATATCAGGCTTGCCTCCTGCTGTACCGATACAAACCACTGGCAGGAGTGCCTTAAGGATGCCAACAGGCTTTTAAAGGAAAGATTCGGCATTGAGCATACAACCCTTCAGATTGAACCCAATGAGGGCGCGTGTACCCAGGAGTGTCAATCGAATGGCGAAAAATAAGCTACTTTTTTTGAGAAATAATAACACGATCCCTGTGGCTGTGATCCTTTATAACAAGGCTGTTGGAGTAATACCCATTACTGCTCATTTTTAGTATAACTGCATTTACCTGACCGGGGTCCATTTCCAGCATTAACCATCCGCCCGGCTTTAAAAAATAAGGGGCTTTTTCAATGATGGTTCTTATATGCGAAAGACCGTCTTCTCCGCTTTCCAGCGCAATTCGAGGTTCAAAATTCTTTATTTTTCCAGGGAGTGATTCAAATTCTTTTTTTGTTACATAGGGAGGGTTTGTAAGAATAATATCAAAACAGAGATGATTATTACCAAAGGGTTCAAACAGGTTTCCCATTAAAAGGCTGATCCTGTTTTCCACTCCATGTCTGGCTATATTCAGTTTTGCAGTCTCAAGCGCCTCTTTTGATATGTCCACAGCAACTATTTGAGCATCTTTGAGTTCTGATGCAACTGCAACAGCAATGGCCCCGCTTCCTGTGCCCATATCAAGTATGGATACATCCGGGTGTTCCGCATAATTATTTTCTTTATATATTTTGATTGCCTGTTCTACAAGTATTTCCGTTTCGGGTCTTGGTATAAGGACAGCGGGGCTCACCATAAAATCCATTGACCAGAACTCCTGTACCCCGGTTATATATTGAATAGGTTCACCATCAGCCGCCCTTTTTATCATGGCCCGGTATTGATTAAGATCGTTTTTACCGACCGGCTGGTCATATTCAAGATAGAGCTTAAGGCGGCTTAAATTCAACTGATGAGATAAAAGGATCTCCGCACAGAGGCGAGGGGATTCTATGTTTTTCTTTTTCAGATAATCTATTGTAACAGAAAGGAGATCCCTTATAATCCAGTTTTTTGGTGTCACGCTTCCCCTTTGAGTGCCTCTGTCTGAAAATGGGTTATTAAGGGCGTTATGATGAGATCAAGCTCCCCCTTTAGCACATCCTCAAGTTTGTAGAGGGTTAGCCCTATCCGGTGATCTGTAACGCGGCCCTGCGGATAGTTATAGGTGCGAATCCTTTCGCTTCTATCGCCTGTCCCGACCATGTTTTTTCTTTCCAGAGATATCTTTGACTGCTGCTCGGTCACCTGTATGTCAAGAAGCCTTGAACGCAGTACCTTCATTGCCTTTGCCTTGTTCTTGTGCTGTGATCTTTCATCCTGACAGGCTACTGCTATACCGGTAGGCAGATGGGTTATCCTTACGGCCGAATCGGTCTTGTTTACATGCTGCCCCCCCTTTCCGGATGATCTGTATGTGTCGATCCTGAGGTCATCAGGGTTAATCTCCACATCCACCTCTTCTGCTTCAGGTAAAACGGCAACGGTTATTGCAGAGGTATGAATCCTGCCCTGTGCTTCTGTTTCAGGAACCCTTTGCACCCTGTGAACACCGCTTTCATATTTAAGCTTGCTGTAAACATCATTTCCTTCAATAAGAAGGATTATCTCTTTGTATCCGCCTATACCGGTCATGCTCTGGCTCAAGACCTCGGTTCTCCATTTATTCATTTCTGCATATTTCAGGTAGCTTCTCAACAGATCGGCAGCAAAAAGCCCTGCTTCATCTCCTCCTGTCCCGGCCCTTATTTCCAGGAGTATATTTTTCTCATCGTTCGGGTCCTTAGGCAACAATAGAATTTTAAGCCGTTGTTCAAGGTTATATTTCCGGGAATTAAGTGATTCTATCTCTTCTCTGGCAAGCTTTCTTATCTCCTGATCGGAATCGTTTAGAAGTGATTTGTTGTTTTCTATTTCTTCATCTGTAGCCTTTATTTCTCTAAAAACCCTGATTATAGGTAAAAGATGACTGTGCTCCTTAGAATACTTCTGGTATATCTTCTGATCTTTTACAATACCTGGTCTCGACAGCTCGCTTTCAATAAGACTGAAACGGTCTTCGATTTCCTTTATTTTATCAAACATAATGCTGACTCATGAAAACAGAGGGGTTTCTCTGTCAGAAAAAGGAATATTTGCCAAAAGGAAATGGAATGCCGGAGGGTCCGGCATTCCATTATTGATAGATTTCGCCTTAATATATAACAGACATCGAGATTCTACAGGCTAATTTTTTGATGAGGTTGCCTTTTTATCCTTTTCAAACTGCGCATACTTATTCTTGAATCTTTCTACACGTCCGGCGGTGTCAACCAGTTTTTGTTTTCCGGTGTAAAATGGATGGCACTGTGAACATATTTCCACTTTGATCTCCTTGAGTGTGGAACCTGTCTCAAATTCATAACCGCAGGCGCAATGAACCAGGGTTTTATGGTATTCTGGGTGTATATCTTTTTTCATTTTTTTCCTCTCTTTATTGACTCATTGATTTTAAAAAGGCTGTATTATTCTTTGTTCCTTTCATTTTGTCCAGTAAAAAATCCATACTATCAACCTGGGTAAGCGGGGCAAGCAGTTTTCTTAATATCCAGATCCTGTTGAGGTCTGCCTCCTTGAGAAGCAGTTCCTCTTTTCTTGTCCCTGACCTGTTGATATCAATTGATGGGAATATCCTGCGGTCTGTAAGTTTGCGGTCAAGTATGATCTCCATGTTGCCTGTTCCCTTGAACTCTTCAAATATTACCTCATCCATCCTGCTTCCTGTATCGATAAGCGCTGTTGCAATAATAGTGAGGCTTCCTCCCTCCTCTATGTTTCGGGCAGCACCAAAAAACCTTTTAGGCTTATGAAGGGCATTCGAATCCAGACCGCCTGAAAGTATCTTTCCGCTTGGCGGCACAGTTGCATTATATGCACGTGCCAGCCTGGTGATACTGTCAAGAAGGATAAGCACATCACGTTTATGTTCAACCAGCCTTTTCGCCTTTTCAATAACCATTTCGGCAACCTGTACATGCCTTTGCTGAGGTTCATCAAATGTTGAACTTATGACCTCCGCATCAACCGACCGCTGCATGTCAGTTACCTCTTCAGGTCTCTCATCTATAAGAAGCACAATCTTATGTATACTTTTATCATTGGCTGTAACACTGTTGGCTATATTCTGCAGGAGCATTGTCTTACCGGTTCTGGGCGGGGCAACAATCAGGCCGCGCTGCCCTTTCCCTATGGGAGTAAGGAGATCCATGATTCTTGATGAATAATTATCAGCTTTTGTTTCAAGTGTGATGCGCTCGTTTGGATATAATGGGGTAAGGTTGTCAAAGAGTATTTTATCGCGGGATATTTCAGGGTCTTCGTGGTTTACCTGTTCGACCTTTAAGAGGGCAAAATATCTTTCCGAATCCTTTGGCGGTCTGATCTGACCGGCTACTGTATCACCTGTCCTGAGATTAAAACGGCGGATCTGGGAAGGTGATATATAAATATCATCAGGGCCCGGAAGATAATTGGCATCCGGGGCTCTTAAAAACCCGAATCCATCCGGCAGGGTCTCAAGAACTCCCTCTCCGTAAA
Organism: uncultured Desulfatiglans sp.; assembly: GCA_964610475.1. Taxonomy (GTDB): domain Bacteria; phylum Desulfobacterota; class DSM-4660; order Desulfatiglandales; family HGW-15; genus JAAZBV01. The sequence continues at coordinate 10,338 of CAZSZQ010000026.1, read as the reverse complement.
TCAGGCCATTCTGTTCTGAATGGGCCTGGAGCAGGGCGAATATCAACTCCTGTTTAGGCATACCTGTTGCCCCTTCAATATTAAAATCCTTAGCCATAGTTGTAAGTTCGCTGATTTTCATTTTTTTTAATTCAACAAGATTCATATTTTGTTCTCCATATTTTATTTTCTTTCTAATTGACTGGATACTTTTTCAATTTCTTTTTTATTTATTCTAAAAGGGAAAATCCCTTAAATGTTCAGGTCAATTTATTAAAACCAGCTATACCTTTCAGGGTATTATTTTGAGAAATTGGTCTCACCAGGGTGGTAATATATTTTGCTGCTGTTTCCGGTTACAGAATTGACTCTAACCATTAATTAATGAACTGCAAAGACCTTGCCAAACGTGTGTTAATTACCATTGATAAATTTCTATCCAAAATATTATTTTAGCCGGAGTCATTAATTTCGGGAGTATATTTAACAGATCTTAGATAACTCACATGAATTATTCTGCTTTATCAGAAAGATTCCATTTTTTGCGAGTTAATATTGATGAAAGAGCATGAATGTTTCCCGTGTAGCAAATCTGATTCCGGATATGCCGAATCCTCCAAAAGGTAAGATATATTAAACCTATATTCATAAATGTCAGTCATGTCAAGCCTAAATTATTTTTTTTGTTTGTAATGATTCCAGATTTTTTATCACCAATGCCATGTCGCCTGGTATCATCGAATTAAATTCAATATATTTTTCTGTATCAGGGTGTAAAAAGGCAAGATTCTCAGCATGCAGCATATGTCTTTTTATACTTCCCTGTATCTCCTTAATATAAAAGGCGTTTTTCTTCCACCAACTGTTTTTAAAACCATAAACAGGATCCCCGACAACCGGGTGCCCGATGTGGGACATATGTACTCTTATCTGATGAGTTCTTCCGGTTTTTATCGTAACAGATAATAATGAAAACATGTCCGAAAAGGTTTTCTTTTTTTCCCATATTGTTATGGCATATTTCCCCTTTGATGATACAGCCATTTCTTTTCTTTTTACAGGGTTACGGGATATTGGCAGATCAATTTTACCCTCATGATTTTCCGGAATTCCATGGACCAGGGCGACATATCGTTTATTGATCATGCCGTTTTTAAACTGTTTCGCAAGAAAATCATGCGCTCTGTCATTTTTTGCAACTACCAGTAATCCTGAGGTATCTTTGTCAAGACGGTGAACTATCCCTGGCCTCATTACTCCGCCGATTCCTGAGAGATCATCACAGTGGTGAAGAAGACCATGAACAAGCGTCCCTTTATAATGACCCGGTGCCGGATGTATTACGAGCCCCGGTGGTTTATCCAGTACTATAATAGAAGAGTCTTCATAAATAATCGCCAAATCAAGGGGTTCAGGAGCAAGCTGGTATTGTGATGAAGGCGGGACCAAAAGTATAATTTCATCGCCTGCTTTTAAGCGGTAACTGGCTTTAACAGTGTTATTATTTACCTTAACATTTCCTTGCTTTATAAATGCCTGAATTCTTGATCTGGTTAGTTCTTTACGATTATAGGCAAGATAAAGGTCAATACGGGTCTCTGAGTCCTCTGTCCGGGCCGAAAAAGAAATTGTCCTTCCTGATTCATTTTCCACGGTATTATTCTGGATAATATAAACTTTTATATATATTTATCAGGGGAAATAAAGGGATTAGTATCATATATAATAAAAACCGGCAGCTACCCAAGTTATTAAAGAAAAGTAATATCAAACAGTTGCCGGAAACATCCTGTCCAGATCCTTTTCTATCTGTTTTTCGGCTACCTTTTTTGCGAGGGATATCTCCTTTACAAGCAGGCTCCGGGCAGTATCAAGCATTTTCCTTTCACCGAATGACAGATCCTTTTCTTCTTTAAGAATAAGCAGGTCACGATAAACTTCTGCTACTTCAAATACTGAACCTGTTTTTATTTTATCCATATATTCACGATATCTTCGGTTCCATGTCTGATTATCTATAACTACATCCCTTTTCTTCAGAATGGAATAGAGCTTTGGGATTTCCTTCTGCCCTATTATTTCTCTTAAACCCACATTGTCTACATTATGTGTCGGAACCATGATTTTCATATTATTATCAAGAATTCTGATAGTATAAAAGTCCTGTCGGCACCCTGATATCTCTTTGGTTTCTATTGTTTCAATTATGCCCACACCGTGTGCAGGATAAACAGCCAGATCACCTTCTTTAAACATCAACAACTCCATGTTACACAAAATATTTCTTATTCTGGTAATTTTATATAGATACAATATTTACAAACTTATAATTTATATCACAGAATAAGCAGGTTGTCGAGATTAGTTTTCAGTTTTTATAATAATATTGATCAAGTCTGTTCAAACCGGATAATATGTATATCAATATTTCCCACTGCTCAATACGGATAATAACAAATATCTTGATTTAAATGCTATTGTTTATTGAAGAGATAGCCTCTGTATCCTAAGCCAAAATAAAAGTAGTTTTTTTGCATATATAGGAAGTTACATAATGCCGAAGAAAATGTGATTTTACATTGATATTCGCACCCCATCATAGGGTTCTCATATGGCTGGGGTTAACATGTTCACAGGTCGCAGGCATGAGCGGTTAGTCCCCTGCTTTTATTTCAAATTTTTACCATTAATATAGTTCATGGCCGTCTCAATTCCCTCTGACAGGAAGAGATTGCATGCATGATACGAAAAACCAATAATATCCTTAAGCAGTTCTATCTGTGAATCATAAAAATGTGAGAGTACAAAACCTTCTATTTCTTCACCCAGTTCCGGTCGACCGATTCCTATTTTTAATCTTGAAAAGGCAGTAGTCCCAAAGAAATCTATTATTGATTGAACCCCCCTATGGCCGCCTGATCCGCCCTTGCTTACAAGCTTTATCTTACCAAAGGGCATATCAAGATCATCATGTATAATCAGCACATGGTTATTATCAATATGGTAATAATCTGTGCATGTCTTTACCGCTTTGCCGCTCAAATTCATATATGTTGAAGGTCGTAATAGTATTAATTCCCTTCCGTCTTTTTCCACTCTTGCAATTCTTGAGTGGAATCGGCGGCAGGTTAATCTGACATCCATTTCCCGGCACATAGAGTTTATTACCTTAAATCCTATATTATGCCTGGTGTCGGCATATTTTATACCGGGATTACCTAGACCCGCAATCAAGTACACTTTTTAACAGTTTTATTCTTCTGATGATGGGGCTTCTTCTTTGCCTTCTTTGCCTTCTTCACCTTCTTCACCTTCTTCTTCAGAAACTGCCTTCTCCTCTGATATAGACGGGGCATTAACAACAGCAATTGTCAGGCGCTCATCCTGAGGGGAGGTTACCCCTTCGGGGAAAACGATATCCTTAATATGCAAAGAATCTCCTATGCTAAGTCCTGAAACATCTACTTCTATCTTTTCAATTATCTTGTCAGGCAGACATTTTATGGTAATTTCACGTCTGACAAGCTGGAGTATTCCTCCAAGAGAAGCTCCGACAGGCGTATTGACAAGTACTAAAGGAATATCAAGCGTAAGTTCCCTGTCCATTGAAATTTCATAAAAGTCAGCATGAATATAGTTGCCTTTTATTGGATCAGACTGAAGTTCCTTAATTATTACCTTTTTAGACTCAGTACCCTTTTCAGATTGCAGTTGAAGTCCCATGATAATGTGTTCACTGGCGGCAGTTTTTAATATCTTTCTAAGGTCTCCATCCTTAAAATGGAGCATGACCGGTTCAGAATCCGGTCCATAAAATACGCCAGGGATTATATTACCTTTTCTCATTTTTTTAGCCGCCTCTTTTCCCTTTGATTCTCTTACTGTTGCGGCTAATTGATATTGTTCCATTTTATCCTCCTGTACAGGGCTAAGAACATTGCCCTTCTAATATTTACTACCCATTCTGTAACGGGTTTCTTGGTATAACTTAATAAAAAAAACACAAAAACGACCATTAAAGGCGTAATAATTCTAAACAAACAGGGTGCTTACCGAATGTGAATAAAAGATTCTCCTGACAGCTTCTCCTATCAGCTCAGCTACAGACAAAGTCATAATTTTTGAACATTTTTTTGCAGCTTCACTGAGAGGGATAGTGTTTGTTACCACCAGTTGATCAATATCAGAATTCTCAAGCCTTTCTATTGAAGGTCCGGATAAAACAGGATGTGTACAGCATGCATAAATCCTTAAAGTACCTCTTTTTTTTAAGGCGGCAGCTCCTTGTGTGAGTGTGCCTGCAGTATCAACCATATCATCAAGTATGATAGCTGTTTTACCTTCAACTTCTCCTATAATATTCATGGCCTCCGAAACGTTAGGGGCATCTCTCCTTTTATCGATAATAGCAAGTGTTGCGGATAGTCTCTTTGCAAAAGCCCTGGCCCTTTCCACGCCACCCGCATCCGGAGAAACGATCACAAGATTATCACTAAAATGACTTTTCATGTATTTAATCAGTAATGGAGCAGCAAAAAGATTGTCTACCGGGATATTGAAGTAACCCTGTATCTGACCGGCGTGAAGATCTAACGATATAACGCGGTCTGCCCCGGCGGTTGTAATAAGATCAGCGACCAGTTTTGCAGATATTGGCACCCTTGGCTTTACCTTGCGATCCTGGCGGCCATAACCGTAATACGGAATTACTGCAGTTATCCTCTTTGCAGATGCCCGTTTCAAGGCGTCCATAATTATAAGAAGCTGCATCAGGTTATCATTTACCGGCGTGCAGGTTGATTGAAGTACAAATACATCTCTGTTTCGGATGTTTTCATGGATTTCTATTTGTGTCTCACCGTCACTGAATGTCTTTGCTGTTATCTTGCCCGGTTCAATACCAAGGTAATTACATACTTCCTGAGTCAATACAGGATTTGATGTCCCGCCAAAAAACTTCATGATAATCTTATATTCTCCCTCTAATAAAAATTATAGAAATAAAATACCACATCAATGGCTGGGGTGGGAGGATTCGAACCTCCGAATGCGGACTCCAAAGGCCCGTGTCTTACCGCTTGACGACACCCCATTAATAATCAGCCAGACAGCTTTTTAAATCCCTTTGCCACACTAATGTGTCGCAGATCATCTGTAATCAACAGTTCCATGGCTGAAATGGCCTTTTCATGGGATAAAAATACACCAAAAACACTGGGCCCGCTGCCCGACATCATAGCCCCTTCAGCACCTGCTTCAACTATTTTCCTTTTCAGTTTCGGAATAACAGGAAAGCTCGCACAGGTAACCTTTTCGAGGTCGTTTTTTAATAATTTTGAGATAATAATATCATCTTTTTTTAAGCTTTTCCTTATATAGTCATATTCATTTGATGTCAACTCCATTTTATAGTTCTGATAGACCCATGCTGTTGATATCTTGATCTGCGGAGTGATTATCAAATACCAGAATTCAGGCCAGTTATCGATGCGCTCAAGTATTTCGCCTATGCCTGTGGCAATGGATGGTTCTGCATTAAGAAAAAATGGGACATCCGCCCCCAGACGGACTGCAAGTTCATGCAGGTCTGCATTCTCAAGGGGAAACGAATGTAATTGGTTAAGGGCCAGAAGGGTTGATGCTGCATCACTGCTGCCGCCGCCAAGACCTGCTGCAACAGGAATATTCTTTTCAAGCATGATATCAACCCCTTTTCTTTCAACAGAAGTTTTTTCATTAAATATTTTTACGGCCTTACAAATAAGGTTTGTGGGGTCCTGAGGGACAAAATAACCTGTACTCTTTATATTTATCTGCCCAGTGCTGTTTGGCCTGATCTCAATATTATCAAACAGCTCAACAGGTATCATTATGGAAAAAATATCATGATATCCATCAGGCCTTTTACCTGTAACCTCAAGGCGTGCATTTATCTTGGCCGGCGCCTTGATTTTGATCACTGGGGTTTCCAAGTTAATTTATGATTAATTATGATTATTTTTTACTGTTTACCGCCTTCACATACCTTAATCTGAGGTCAGTAAGTATATTATCAATAAATTTTTGTTCTTCTTTATCCAGGTTTCCCCTGGTCTTTTCCTTGAGCATAGAAATGATATCTATAGAATGCTTTGCCAAGGGGAGGTCTTCCCTCTTTTCCCCTGTCTGAGGGTCAGTAATCTCCCCAATGTGCAAAAGGGCTGATGAACTCAAGCTGAAAATCAAGGAGCTGAAATTTACTTCAGGCAGTGGAGTCGCTTTGGGCGCCTCTTTCGGCTTTTTACTATCCTTTGCACCAGGCGCAGGTTCTTCAGTTGTTTTGGCTTCCTTTGTTTCTTTTAAATCGCCTTCTTCATCAAAGGATCGCCGGTCTTTTACTGTAAATCCCTTGTCTTCTGTTTCCATATGCATACCCCTTTTTATAATTCTATTCTTCTTACTGAAAATACATTTTCCAATTTCTGAAGTTTTTTCAGAATGTTATCATCAATTGAAACATCGGTGGCCAGAAGGACAATATTTCTATTATTTATTTTATCCTGGCCTACTGCCATTCTCTCTATGTTTATCCCATTATCTCCCATTATGGTGGCTATCCGGCCTATCATACCTGGAACATCCAGGTTGTGGAGCAGCAGATTATGTCCTTCAGGTATCGCTTCAAGGAAGAAATTATTAATACGAAGGATTCTTGGCATTGTATTGCCGAATATTGTCCCTGATATGATATTTTCAGTATTACGGTATTTTACCTTAATGGAAATAAGGCTTGAAAAATCATCAGACGTAGCTGTTTTTGATTCGATAACCTTGATACCCCTGTTTTTTGCAATAAATGAGGCATTAATAAAATTTACATCATCTTTAAGTATGGGGGTAAGCAGCCCCTTTAATACGGCAGAGGTAAGCGGCGTGAGGTCATAATCGGTCACTTTTCCTGAATAGTTGATGTGCAACTCCTCTATGCCGCTATCCGCAAGTTGTGTATGAAATACCCCCATTTTTTCTACAAGAGTTGCGTAGGGCTTTAATATTGACATAAGTTCGGAGCTTACGCTGGGGACATTAACAGCATTTTTGACTGTCCCGTTAAGGAGAAAGTCAACAATCTGTTCCGCAACATCTCTGGCTACATTTTCCTGTGCCTCAAAAGTGGAAGCGCCCAGATGAGGTGTGCAGATAAAATTTGAGAGCTCCATCAGAGGTATCATCCCTGGGGGCTCTTTTTCGAACACATCAATGGCTGCACCTCCAAGAAAACCTGATTTAAGGGCTTCATAGAGATCATTCTCATTTACAATCCCGCCTCTCGCGCAGTTTATGATCATAGCGCCCTTTTTCATTTTTGCAATAGTCTCTTTATTTATGAGATTGGTAGTTTCATCGGTTTTCGGCGTGTGGATTGTTATAAAATCGGCCCTTTTAAGAAGTTCATCAAAGGACACAGGCTCAATGGATAGTTTTTCAACAATCTCCGGTTTGAGGTACGGATCAAAAACAATTACCTTCATTTTCATGCCAAGCGCCCTGTTTGCAACAATCTGGCCTATATGACCTGCACCCAGTAATCCCAGTGTTTTATTGAACAGTTCCCTTCCTTCCAGTTTCTTTTTTTCCCATTTACCCGCCTTTAGCAGGGCTGTCGCCTGCGGGATGTTTCGTGCAAGGGACATTATCATTGACATGGTGTGTTCGGCAGTGGTTATAGTGTTTCCCTCAGGGGTATTCATAACAACTATACCTTTACGGCTTGCAGCGGGTATATCTACGTTATCAAGACCTATTCCGGCCCTGCCTATTACCTTGAGGTTTGATGCCGCATCTATTATATCAGCCGTTACGTTTGTTGCACTTCTAATGGCAAGGCCATCATACTGCCCGATTATCTTCTTTAATTCCTCAGGAACCAGACCAGTCTTGACATCAACTTCAATACCCTCTGCTTCCCTGAATATTTTCAAACCGATCTCTGAAAGTGTATCGCTTACTAAAACCTTCATTTATATCTCTCCTGTTGCTGCTTATGTATAAGACCATGGTTATGTCAGTCTTTTATTAACCTTATTACTGACTCAATAGAAGGTTAATCAAGATCCCCCTTCACCGTTCAAAACAATTTATTTGTGAGTGAGTAAGCTAACATAAGCAATTGAATTGTCAATATTAAATTTTGATTTGTTCATACTTGTATTAGTCATCTTTATCTGATAGTCTTTATCTTCTGTTTATGAAAAAGGAATATTATCTATGGGAATTATTGAAGTCAACATGTTCTCCAAAGATGTAAATGACCCGCAGCACCCGGTTGCCGAAAGTTTCCGGGAATTACTGATTGAGGTGGCTGAACAGCATTGCTGCAGTCTTGAATCATTCGACGTAAACAAAGGGGTTGTCTCCTTCTCCTTTGATAATGATGAATTAATGGCTGATATTATCAAGATACTGCATACCGGCGATTAATCGTTATATTATTTCAAACATCTACATATTTTTAGTTTGTTTCCCGGCTTGTATTCCCCGGTCTATTTTAATGCCTGTTTTATTTTACATAAAAAATCAGTATGCAGCGGTCCTTGCAAGAACAAGCCCAAAGACCTTTTTACATCCTGCCTTTTTTAATATCCTCGCGCATTCGTTCATTGTATTTCCGGTTGTGGCCACATCATCAACCAGGATAACCGATTTACCCCTGAGGTCATTACCCTCCGGCACCTCAAAGGCCCCCTTTACATTTTTCCTGCGCTCTTTCAGGTTTAATCCCGTTTGCGTCTCTGTGTACCTTGTTCTTCGAAGAAAATAATATCCGGCTTCAATCTCAAGTATTGTGCTGATTGACTTCACAAACAGGGCACTCTGATTAAAGCCTCTCTGTCTGAGTTTTTTTTTGTAAAGGGGCACAGGTATCATGATCATATCCTTTGTGTCCCTGAACCGGTCCTTTGCAAAATCGGCAAGAAGAGGACCAAAGGATTTCACCAGAAAAGATTTACCCGAGTATTTGATCAGATGAACTGCCTCCATGATTTTATCTTCATAAAGATATGGTGCCCTTAATTCGTCATAAAAGGGCCTTGTTTGGATACATTTTTCACATAGGTGATCCTCCTCCACCTTTGACTGGAATGGCACCCCGCATATGGAGCAGAAAGGATGAGTAACTGCAGGAAAACATGAAGAACAATTATCACAAATATCCGGGATTTTTCTATCACAATCACCAAGAAAATCCTGGCAGATATGGCATCTTGGGGGGTATATTATATTCATAAGCTCAGAAAACAGGTTCATCTTTTACCCTGCACCCCGGACCTCGCGCCCTGCGCCCCATACCTAACACCCGTCTTTTCCAGGTCCCAGTCCACATCAACCTTTAACTTTCTATTATCCTTTTTGTCCCTGTAATACAGGTGACCCTTTTCAAGACCATAATAGAAAAGGTCTCTTGTTGCTGTTACATCCTGTATGCAGTATTTTATTATACTTTCCATATCTCCCTTTTTAAACCACTCCACAGCCTTGAGCCCGTCCGCGGATTTACCCTGATTTACGGTCTCTTTTGCAAGGTTATCAAGCCCGAGCCTGAAACCAAGCCGTTTATAGAGCTCTTCCATGATATCAAACGAGGGGAGGTCATAGAGATTGATGTTTGTATATGCACCCAGCACCTTATAGTCAAACCCCTTTGTATTGAAACCCACTATAAGATCAGCCTCCTGTAACCTATTAACCATTTGATCAATCTTATCTTCTGTAAATGCATAAAACTCATTTTCAATGCTGTCATGTATTACAGCAACTGAAATACGCATAAGGTGACACCTGTTCCAGCCCCCTACCTCCTGTGCAAGTCTCTGTGTTTCAAGATCAAAAAAGAGGATTCTATGATCAGGTCTCCTGTGCTCAATGGTTTTATTGATTGAAGGTTCTCCATTGTCGGTAATATTTTCCGCTGTAAAGAAACTTTCTACCGGTATGTCTCCAAGCAGATATTCCAGAATTGCCAGGGCAGACCTCTTGTCCAGCGGGTTATTGCCTGAACCGCACTTTGGGGAGTGTATACATGATGGGCAGCCATCTTCACACGCGCATGACTGGATATGATCATGAGTCTTTCTTAAGAGTTCTGCAATTATCTCAAAACCTCTTCTGGCAAGGCCGACTCCACCGGGGTGGCCGTCATATATGAATATGGAGGTCTTCCCTGTCTGGGGGTGTAAGGGGTAACAGATGCCTCCTATATCATTCCTGTCACACAGCGCAAACAGTGGGAATATACCAATTGCCCCGTGTTCAATAGCATGTATTCCCCCCATGAGCTGGAGGTTCATCTTCTGGATCAACTGATCTATAACCTCGTCT
>CAZSZQ010000025.1:27315-29892 GCA_964610475.1 uncultured Desulfatiglans sp. | reverse complement strand
TCGCGTAAAGCGGCGCTTGATGAAAGTCTTTAGCATGTATCAAAAAACAGTATTAAGCAATGGTATAAGGATAATTACCGAAAAGATTGATCATTATAAGTCTCTATCCCTCGGAATCTGGGTTGGTACAGGTTCAAGGGATGAAAACACTACCAATAACGGGGTCTCTCATTTTATAGAGCATATGCTTTTTAAGGGGACCCCTTCCCGCGACACACTCTTAATTGCCAGAGAGCTTGATGCCATTGGCGGCCTTTCAAATGCCTTTACAGGCAAGGAGTATACCTGCTTTCATTCAAAAGTACTTGATAAGGACTTTAATAAACTGGCCGAAATCCTGTCTGATATATTCTTGAATTCCAATTTTGATCCTGTTGAAATAGATAGAGAAAAGCAGGTAGTTCTTCAGGAAATAAGCATGGTGGAAGATACCCCTGAAGAACAGGTTCATGAATTGTTCAATTCCCAGTTTTTCAGTAACCATCCTCTAGGATTCCCGGTTCTCGGCACACCTGAAACGGTTTCATCCTTTACCAGGAATGGGATACTGGAGTATATGAAGAGGTATTACAGCCCTGACAGGATAATTATTGCGGCTGCGGGAAATATCGAACACCATGTTGTGGTAAAGGCCTTTGAAAAGCAGTTCGAAACACTTGAGCCTGTTAAGAGGGAGAGCAGAGAATACTCCCATGAACTGACATCAAGCGTATTCTGTTCATATAAAGAGCTGGAGCAGATCAATATCCTTATGGGAGGCAAAGCCCCGACACTTACAAGCAACATGAGGTTTGCAGGGGCTATACTGAATACAATACTCGGGGGCAATATGAGCTCCAGGCTTTTTCAGGAAATAAGAGAAAAAAGGGGGCTTGCTTATTCCATATACTCCTTCCTTTCCTCTTATATAGACTCCGGGATACTTGGCGTCTGTGTCGGAACAGACCCGGATGAGGTTAACAAGGTTCTCGATTTAATAAATACAGAAATAGACAAGATCAATAAAGGTGATCTTACCCTTAATGATCTTAATGAGGCAAGGGATCATCTTGTAGGAGGGATACTCCTGGGGTCTGAAAATACTGATTCAAGAATGATGCGTCTGGCTAAAAATGAATTTATATTCGGCAGATGTATTGAATACGATGAGGTTGTTGATTATCTCAAAAAGGTTACCCTTGATGATATCATTACCTGTATCAGACAGGCCTTTTCACCGGGAGGAGTGGCGATTACCACTTTGGGATCAGTAAACCGCGATGATCTTGACCTTAGCAATAATCTGTTTTTCCCCTGATCTTTTTATCAAAACATGAAATAAGATTATCATTTAAGGTTATCTATTGGACATAATAGAGCTTAAAATAAAAAAACCCGGTAATTATGATCTTCCGCTTCCAGCCTATGAAACGAATGGATCTTCAGGCATGGATATAAGGGCCTGGACAGAGGAGGATATTATTCTGAATCCCGGTGATATCAGGCTTGTTCCTACAGGCATATCTGTTTCTATTCCAAAGGGTTATGAGGCCCAGATCAGACCAAGGAGCGGCCTTGCCCTGAAACACGGCATCGGGATGGTAAACAGCCCGGGCACCATAGATTCCGATTACAGGGGCGAGATAGGTATAATCATGATAAACTATGGAGATAAACCTTTTACTGTAAGATGTGGTGACAGGGTTGCACAGATGGTTGTTGCAAGGATATGTCATGCTCAAATACTGGTAGTTGATGACCTCGATTCAACAGCCAGAGGAGATGGCGGATTCGGGCACAGCGGTATAGAATAATCCATATAAGTCAAAAAGGTCTTTAGATGCGTTTTTCAGTTCTTGCTTCGGGCAGCAAAGGTAATGCCTGCTATATTGAAACAGATGATACAAGGGTATTGATAGACGCTGGCTTAAGTTGCCGTGAAATTACCAGAAGGCTTGAAATAATAGGCATTAACGTTATCAGTCTTGATGCAATAATAATCACCCATGAACATAGTGACCATATAAAAGGGGCAGGACCTGTCTCAAGAAAATATGATGCAACTGTCTATGCAAACAGACCCACAATAAACAGATGCACAAACCAGCTCAGAAAAACAAGGGTGAATGATATCCTTGAAACCGGAAAATCCTTTAAAATCAATGATATTACCATAGAGACCTTTGCCAAAAACCATGATGCTGCCGATCCTGTAGGGCTTATCGTTTCATCGAATGGATCAAGGCTTGGAATCATTACTGACGTTGGTGCAAGTACTTCTCTTCTTGAGACGAGACTCAGGGACTGTACATCGGTAATGCTTGAATTCAATCACGATATTGAGATGCTTGAAAATGGCCCATATCCATATTATCTGAAAAAAAGAATAAGAAGTTCCTACGGGCATCTATCAAATGAACAGGCCGGTGACCTGCTGAAGAGGCTTTGTCATAAAAATTTAAACCATGTTGTACTTGCCCATTTAAGTGAAGTAAACAATACGCCAGAAAAGGCCCTTACAAAGGCCAGGGAGTCGCTTCTTGAATGTGGAATGGATCATATTCAGGTACATGTGAGTTATCAGGATTATCCGTGCGC
>CAZSZQ010000025.1:0-27215 GCA_964610475.1 uncultured Desulfatiglans sp. | reverse complement strand
CTATCCATGATCCTCTCTTAAACATAGTCCTCTACCAGCCTGAAATACCGGCAAATACCGGTAATATAGCACGGCTGTGTGGTGCGGCCATGCTCAGGCTGCATCTAATCCACCCTTTGGGTTTTTCTGTTGAGGACAGGTACCTTAGACGCGCCGGTCTTGATTACTGGCATGAGGTGGATGTGACACACCATAAAAACTTTCATGCCTTTCTTTTGAGTGAAGCCTGCATTAAAGACCGGTTATCTTGTTACAGTAAATCTGCAGAACAAATATACACAGAGGCGGCCATTTCCAAGGGATCATATCTTCTTTTCGGGCCTGAGAGTGTCGGACTACCGGAAAAGATAAAAAAAGAATATCCATGTTTTCGAATCCCTATTTTCGGTAATGTAAGAAGCCTGAATCTATCGACCTCGGTAGGGATTGTCACTTACCATTATCTGAATAAAATGGGTTGTTTTTAGCGGTAAGTTTAACCTCACATCATGAACAGCTCATTTTCCTGAACATAGTACACAACTCATCACCATAAAGATCCGCCTGCCATTTTTTTAATATGTCAAGTTTGTTCAGCATAGAAATATCTTCGGGTCTGGCCTCAACAAGTGATTGTATCTGGGCATTGGTGCATAATAGAGAAGGTTCAATATCAAGTTTATTGGCTGTTCTATTCCTCCAGTTTTTAAGTAGTTTTATTTCCCTGTTAAACTCGGTTGCCATGTTTCTGGTTTCGTTTTTAGGGTATATGGGCAGGTTTTTTTCAGGGGTATTTAAAATCTCTTTTATTTTACTGAGTATTTTCTTTCCGATATTATTAATTTGACCGTGTGTAAGTGTTTTCAGATCATTTATTGTGGTTGGCATCCCAAGGGCGATGTCCAATACCTGATCGTTGTTTAAGACCTTAAATGGCGGCCTGTCTTTTACTGTTGCAAGTTCTTCCCTGAGTTTTAAAAGGGCCTCAAGGATAGCCAGATTCCGGGGCGCAAGCTTTCCTGCCCCCTTGAACCTGCAATAAAGAGGTTCTTTTCCTGCATGATTGAAGCGGACACCGGTTAACAGTCTGCATTCCTCCTCAAACCAGGAATACCTGCCTTTTTCTATGAGATGTTTTTCAAGTATCCTGCCAAGGGGTATAAGAAAACAGGTATCATACACCCCATAGGAAAGCATTTCATCAGACAAAGGCCTTTTAGACCAGTCTTTCTTCTGGTACTTCTTTTCCAGTTCAATATCAAAATGATCCTTTAAAAGGTTTGCAAGCCCTGTTTCACCAACCCCGAGGATGCGTGCTGCAAGCTGTGTGTCAAATAAAGAACAGATTTCTATTCCAAAATCACGGTGGAGAGACCGTATATCATAATCTGCGCCATGGAGTATTTTCCGTATATTGCAATTGGAAAAAACAGGGGCAAGAGGAGCAAGGTCTTTTACTGCAAGGGTATCTATAAGCAGGTTCTTTTTTACAGTGGATATCTGGAGGAGACAGACCTTTTCTTTATAGTGGAACAGGGAGTCTGATTCAAGATCAACACCGATTGCCGTTTCTTTATTCAGAGATTCTGCCTCATGGGATAAAGTGTGATAATCGGTTATATATCTGTAGGAAATCAATTTATTCATGAATCTCCGCCTTACTGTTCGCCTATGTTAAATAAAATATAGTTCATATTGGCAATTATGTCTTTTGTTATGAAAAATATACATTATTAAGTTGAAGATTATAGTTTATATTTATTAAGAGGGTCAAGGATAAAGGGGCTAAGGCAAGCTATTTGCATAGAGTATTTCGGATACAAAAAACTAAAGTATTTCGTGGGTTATACCGATGAGGGAAAAGGTATCTTATAATTTATGAATATAGAAAACAACAAGTAATAAAAATGTCTGCTATGGAACTACCTAAAATATTGATCATTGATGACAGTCCTTTCTTCAGAAATCAAATAGAAAATGAATTGAAACCTGTAGGTGCTTCCTTCTCACATGCTGAAGATGGTCAAAAAGGTCTGGACATGGCCCTTCTCCATTCCTATGACCTGATCATCTCTGACATTGAAATGCCTAATTTGGACGGGTTTGCACTATGCAGCAAACTGAAGGGAAACCCTAATACGATAAGTATACCGGTTATTCTTGTCAGCTCGAATGATACTGAAAAATATATTGATAAAGGATTCAGGGTCGGTGCAGATTCATATATCATCAAGACTGATATAAAAACCAGGCTCCTGGAGACAGCCCTCGAAGTTCTTGAAAAAGCCAAATTTCATAATAACAACAATATCCTGGTTGTTGATGATTCTTCTACAATCAGATCTATAGTAAAGGATGCCTTTGAAAAATCCGGGTTTAACGTAACTACCGCAGAAAACGGAAAGGATGCATTAAAAAAGATTCAGGCAAACCCCCCCGATCTTATATTAAGCGATATAGATATGCCCGAGATGAACGGTATCGATCTGTGTAATAAGGTCAGAATTGATATGGATTTAAAGGCTATACCCTTTGTTATAATGAGCGCCAATGATAACCGGGCAACAATGCGTCAATTACTTGACAAGGGGGTGAGTGCCTATCTGGTAAAGCCATTTAATATGGAGCAGATGGTTATCACTGTCGAAAAACTCCTTTCAGACCAGTATCTGCTGCTTTTAAAGGAAAAAGAAAGGCTTGACTCTGAAAGACAATACATGCTTGCGGGTATTACAAGTCTTATTGCCGCCCTTGAGGCCAGAGATCATTATACATGCGGTCATTCTAATGCCGTTTCAGCGATCGTTGAAAAGATGGCAGTAAAAATGGGCATGCAGAGAGAAGATATCGAGTCGATCTGCATTGCCGGACAACTGCATGATCTCGGAAAAATAGGTGTACCGGACAGTGTTCTCCTAAAACCCGGAAAACTGACAAAAGAGGAATTCAATCTGGTAAAGGAACATCCTGTTGTAGGTGTGAATATCCTGGCTAATATATCGAGTCTTTCAAGGATAATCCCCGCCATAAGACACCATCATGAAAGATTTGACGGCAAAGGTTATCCGGATGGTATAAAAGGAAGTAAAATACCCATATGGGCAAGATTAATGGCAGTCGCCGATACATATCACGCCCTTACCTCAGACAGACCGTACCGTGACGGTATGTCTCAGGCAAAAGCCATGAGTATTATCTATGAAGCAAAGGGCACCCAGCTTTGTCCCGATTGCGTTGATCTTTTTAATGATTTAATAAAAAAAATTCCCCCTGAAAAACTTATTGCCTAATCAATCAATATAAAATAAAAATTTATCTGTCAGTTTTATTGAAAAGGCAGTCATTTATGGATTTCCGTTTAAAACGATACCATAGGGATTATACCTACAGTTATGCAAACGGTGTCTTCAGTACTATTGAATTACTCAATACTCGTCCTGAACATACGCTTAAGGTATTGATATCTTCCTCAGGAGAAAGAAATGAGGGGATAATCAAGATCAGAAAACTCTGTGAAGAACATGAAATCCCTGTTGAAACAAATGATAAAACTATTGAAAGGATTTGCCTGGACGGAAGGCATCTTGCGGTTGGTGTATTCAATAAATACCACTCTTCAATCGAACCTGGGAAAAACCATATGGTGCTGGTAAACCCTTCGGATATGGGTAATCTCGGGACGATTGCACGGACAATGCTGGGTTTTGGAATGGTAAATCTTGCCTTGATCCGTCCCGCGGCGGATGCATTTGATCCGAAGGTCATACGTGCGTCCATGGGTGCTATCTTCCATTTGAACATAGAGTATCTTGACAGCATTAGGGATTATCAGAAGTCATTCGGCAACAATCTTTATCTTTTTAAGACCGGAAATAATAATGATATCAGAGAGGCAAGGTTTGATAAACCCTATGCCCTTGTTTTTGGAAATGAAAGTTCCGGGTTGCCCGATGATATGAAGGCCGGGGGAAAGATATTATCAATCCCTCAAACCGGGAAAATTGATTCTTTAAATCTTTCTGTTGCAGCAGGAATAGCATTGTATGAAAGCAGCCGGGTCTAAGTTATCAGCCTTCCTTACCTATAAACATTACAGAAAAACAATGACTTCCTTTAATAATGTCATCATCTGTCCATATTGTAAACATGGGGTTTTTACCGATTTATATTGGCTTAGTAGTATATGTAGAAGTTAAAAGACCGTCAAGGAAAAGGGATTCTGATCTGATTGCGCAATATACAGATAAAAAACTTGAAAATATGACCCGCTTAACGGATGACTATACTTCTTTTCATTTCAAGAAAGGTTCAACTTTATGACTGATGATACCAGGATTGACACAGGAGTAGGTCAGCTTGACCGGATTCTGGGCGGATTATTTGTTGGTGATAATGTAGTGTGGTATGACAACGCAGGAAGCCTTGCCTATGTATTTTGTCTCAATTTCTTGCAGGAGTCAGAGGCCCGGGATAAACATATAAATATATGTAAATTTTGACAGATCGCTCAGAAATCTTTTAGAAAAACTGGGGACTCTCGCTGATTACGGGAAGCTTACCATACTGGATTGTTTTACCTATGGCAAGGGCGAGGGATCAGAGGTGTTTTTGAGGTTTTATAAAGAAAAAATTCCGGATTAAAATACAGAATTATCATATCAAAAGAGCCAAGTAATATAGAAGAGGTCATGGATGCATTTTACAGCATACATGAAGGCATGACCGGTGATGTGCGCTTTGTGTTTGAAAGCATAAGCGGTATGCAGGAACTCTGGGGCGGTGACGAATCTTTCCTGACCTTTTATTCACATTCCTGTCCCAGGCTGTATGAACTTAATACAATAGCATACTGGATCATGGAGAAAGATGCCCATTCTTCACTCCTTAGAGCAAGGATAAACCAGATAGCACAAGTTGCCATTGATCTTTCCGTAAAACGTGGCAAGACATCGTTGACTATACTTAAGGCGGAAAAGAGGGATTCAAGCACATTGAACAGACCCTATGGATACTGGACAAAGGACTCGAATATTGTATTTGATTCAGAAAAGCGGACGACCGGCAGCATGGATATGGGCATGCGCCTCAGGGAACTAAGGATCAAACGCGGGCTGTCACAAACCGAACTCGCGAGGCTCGTGGGCGTAACCCCAAGCACTATTTCGCAGGTTGAGAGCAACCTCATTTATCCATCTGTACCGGCGCTCTTAAAGATGGCCGAGATACTTTCAATCGATATAAGTTCCTTTTTTCAAGGAGCTGGTGGCAGCAGGCCAAAGATAGTATTTACTGGTTCAGATGCCTCAGATGTGAGGTTTCCCGATCTGCCTGAAGACAGCATATCGGGGAAACTCCTTACGCCACTTGATTTTGAGATAAAAGCAGAGCCATATCTTATTGAGATACAGCCCAACAAAGTTCTCCACGGTCATTTTTTTATCCATAAAGGCGATGAGATAGGATATTTACTATTACGAATTAAGTATCTTCTTTGCTGTCTCATCATTGATTTCCGTAACATGCGGAATTCCTGTCTCCCTTTCAGTTTCTCTGTTTGCCGAAAAAAGATCTGATCTGCTTATCTTATCAAGTGAAAATTTTCTTGCCCCTGCCATAAGTTGCTGTAATCCGCAGGTTAGTTTATCAACAAGGGTGTAGAAGGCGATTGCGCCATAGGGGATATTTTTAATCTCCTTTTTGCCTACCTTTTTCAGAACATCAAAATATGAAGCAAATATCTCTTCGGCTTTTTCTCCAATGCTGCTGACTGTCTTTGGCAGGACGTCCCAGTTACCGTTTAAAGCCTCTCTTTTTTCCGGAACAAGGGCGCCCTCGATATTGGACCCGACAAAACCGGGTATCATTACCGCTCTGCCCATGCAAACCAGTTTTGTAAAGGGTGCGCCAAGGGCCAGTGCCTTGAAAATACTGTCTTCCAGTGCAAATCCTCCTGCAAATGACATATCGACAACCTTCTCGCCTTTTGCCGCAAGGATGTCCGCGTATTCATACGCCTTTGAGTGCAGGAAGATGGAAGGAACACCCCAGCTCTGCATCATATTCCACGGGCTCATGCCTGTTCCGCCGCCTGAACCGTCGATTGTGAGAAGATCGCATTTTGCATCGCTTGCAAACTTTATCGCCATTGCCAGTTCTTCCATGCCATATGAACCGGTCTTAAGAGTGATTCGCTTAAAACCTATGCTTCTCAGATAAGCAATAGATTCCATGAAATCCTTTCTCACCTGATCTACTGTATCCAGGCTGGTATTACCAAGTCTGCTGTGACGTGCAAAGGATTTTATTGAACCTTCCTTGAAGGCCTGCTGCACTTCAGGCTTTGTCGGATCCGGGTCTACTACATATCCGCGTTCTTTCAGGAACAGGGCGTATTCAAGGCTTGCAACCTGGATTTCACCTCCTATGCACTTCGCCCCCTGGCCCCATTTCAACTCTATTATGCATTTGTTTCCGTATTTTTCTATTACAAATTCGGCAACACCGTTTCTTGTATCTTCTACATTCAATTGGACAATTATTGCACCATAACCATCATGATATCTCAGGTATGTATCTATTCTTCTTTCCAGTTCAGGTGAAGTGGTGATTTTACACTTTCTTGATTTACCTCTGCTTATCTTTGATTTCAGATCAACACCGACTACATTTTCTCCAATTACTACGGGGATGCCGACAAGTGATCCGCCGATGGCGAATGAATCCCAGTATTTGGATGCTATGAATGTTGACCCAAGCGCGCCTGTCATAATTGGGGCACGTACCTTGGTTTTCATCTCATTTCCAAACTCTGTAGAAAGATCAATATTGGGGAATATACAGTCATCAGGATCATTTGATAGACCGGTTTTAAGCCCGTGTGCACCATAAGCATAACCCTGTACTCTTAAGGCATTGTAGTTTACACCTGTATTGGTGGTATTATTGGCCCCGGCTGTTATAGTGCCGAAATCTCTCGGGTATAAGAGTTTGCGGCCTACCAGGCTTGCGAGCCATGTTTCACATTTGCCCTGACAATCAGCCCTGCAAAGCGTGCACAGACCTGATTCTGCCGGGTTGCCCCTGTTTACTGTTCCCAGAACATCATTGCTTTTTTCAAATCTCATTGTTAATACCTCCAGTTAGTTTTTTTTCATGCTCTTCCCCTAAAAGGAAAAGATGAGTTTAAAACAATAAAAAAAGACGCCTCTCCAGAATTGGAGTAGACGTCTTTGTCTTCTTTTTTATATTTACACTTCGTTGTGTAATTGAATTATCAGTTATTTTTTATTTTTACTTAATTAAAATGTCAATAGTTTTAATTAAAAAAATAAAAATATTTAGTATTACTAAAGGAGGAGAGCAAGTTTAAGATCAAGAGCAAGAGTAAAAAAGTAAGAGATAAATTGTGCAAATTTACTTTTTTAAAAGGTTTATCCTATATCCTCCGAAAGCAGTATGGCCTCGGCGACCTGTCTCATGGATTTACGGGTATTCATGCTCTGCTTCTGTATCCATCTGAATGCTTCGCTACCGTTGATCTTTTTCCGGTTCATAATTATCTCTTTGGCCCTTTCAACAAGTTTGCGGGCTTCAAGCTCTTCCTGTATCACCTTTGATTTTACCATCAGTTCGGTGTTCATGATTGCCACTGCCGCCTGGTTTGCAACTGCCGTGATAAGGTTTATTTCAGTTTCGGTAAAATCATGGGAAACAGCTGTAAAACAATTCAAAACGCCTATTACCTCCCCTTTCTTAACCTGAAGAGGGACACTCAGCATGGAAACAAGGCCGAGTTTTTTAGCCATCTCCTTTTCCTTGAACCGCGGGTCGTTTATAACTTCCTTTAATATCAGGGGTTTATTATTCGATACTACATAACCGACAACCCCTTCATTATAGTCAAGCGATCTGTCCTGCACATATTCCGGATCGATAGACTGTGTGGCCTTAAGACGTATCTTTTTCTGGTTTTGTATATTGTCAACAAGCCAGAGAGAGCATATTTCAAGACCTGTTACCTTTGCTGTGACCATAACGATGAGTTTAAGTATCTCTTCTATATACAACTCTGATGTAATAGCGCTGCTTATATCAGAAAGGGCTTTAATATATTTTTCATAATCTACGATAGACATCTTATCCATTTTTTCTACTCACCCGGGGCATAAAAGTTGCCGGAGAACTTAAAATTAAAATTATATAACTATTTTGAATAATAAAGAAATTAGAATAATTAACATCTGATTTCAAGATTTATCTTATTTCTTTTTGTTACTTGACACTTGATACATATGCTTCTATATTATCTCTTAAATATACTTGAAAATTAATTTTTTAAAGATTTTACAGCATTGTTTAACAAACACACATCCCTGAGTCAAAAGGTGGTCGAACCCTCATCATAATATTACGCAGCACAAATCATATTTAAATATTGCTTGAGCAGTAAACCATATCCAGGTGAAGTTCGTTCTTGTTAACAACTGGTAAATAACTATGAAAAGGAAATAAAGGTTATGCCGAAACCTAACTCAGATACAAAGATAAAAATTTTTCGTTTTATATGGGGATCTTTCCCATGGCTCATGGTTCTTCTTTTTATATTTCTCGCAGCGACTATGGGAATATTGTTGTATGAAAAAAAACAAAGGCTTGATTACGAGAAAAAACATGCCGTCAAGGAAGAGTCTCAGGCAGTCAAGGTCATTACCATGTCCGTTGAGCCCAGGGAATTCAAGGACAGAATAAATCTTCCGGCTGTAGTTGAGTCATTTGAAAACCTGTGGGTCAAATCCGAGGTTTCGGGGCAGGTTGTTAAAATTCTTGTCAATGAGGGTCAGCATGTTGAAAAGGGACAGATGCTCCTGAAACTCGATGACAGGGATTACCAGTTGAGAGTCGAAAGCATTGAAGCCAATTATGATCTTGCACTTCTTGAGTATAATCGTATTTCAACGCTTGCTGAGAAAAAAATCGTTGCAGTTACGGATCTGGATAAAACGAATGCTCAGCTCAAGTCTTTAAAGTCACAGCTAAAAGAAGCCAGACTTGCCCTGGAAAGAACCAGCATAAAGGCCCCTATAAGCGGGAGATTGAATGAAATAGAGGCAAAGGTTGGCGACTGGTTGGGTGTTGATAAACCGGTTACGGAGATCCTTCAGATTGGCGATGTCAAGGTTACTGTTGGTATTCCTGAGAGTGATGTTGCCTCAGTGTTTGACCTTGATGAGGCTGATATCACCATAGAGGCTCTTGACAACATGTCTGTAAAGGGAAAAAAGATATTCCTGTCGCGCAGCCCCGGCACTATGGCAAGGTTATATAACCTTGAACTGGCACTCCCCAATCCGGATGGAAGGATATTGCCTGGTATGTTTGCACGGGTAGAAATAGTAAAGAAGAAATTTGATAATGCCTTTGTAATTCCTCTTTATGCGGTGATTGCACAGGGGAATGATAAATTTGTCTATGTTGAAAAAAACGGTGTTGTAGAAAAACGGGTTGTGGAGCTTGGTCTTCTTTCAGACTGGGAAATCCAGGTGACAAAAGGGCTTGAATCTGGCGATCATCTTATAATCGTAGGGCACAGGGTTGTGGAAAAAGGACAGAAGGTTGATATTGTAAAGATGGTAAAAGACCCCAGGGAGATCTTGAATTCATGACATCCATAACAGAAATCGCAGTCAGGAAAAATACCGCTGTTATTATAATGACCATATGCATAACCATTGCCGGTATTTTTTGCTATTACGCCATGCCGCGAGAGTCAGCCCCTGATATACCCATACCTTATGTATTTGTAAGTACCGTCTACCCTGGTGTGGCGCCGCTGGATATCGAGCAGTCTATTACGATACCTATTGAAAAAAAATTAAAGGGTCTTGAAAATGTTAAGAACATAACCTCATCAAGTGTTGAAGGAGTCAGTTCAATCGTAATCGAATTTGTTACAGGCACTGACATAGATGAAGTGGTGACAAAAACCAAGGATAAGGTTGATATGGCGAAGGGAGAACTCCCTACTGACCTGGAAGATGACCCTGTAGTAAGTGAAATAAATATATCCGAGATGCCTATCCTTGTCCTTTCCTTATCCGGAACAGTGGGCCTTGTCAGGATAAAGGATATGGCCGATGACCTGAAAGATGAGATAGAGGCCATTACCGGAGTTCTTGAAGCAGAGATCACGGGCGGACTTGAACGGGAGATACGTGTAGAGCCTGATCCCTCAAAGCTTGCATACTATGGCCTTTCTCTCGTAAGTTTGCAGGCTGTAATCGCGGATGAAAACAGGAATACATCGGGCGGTGGAATCAGGATGGGTGACGGCCGATTCCAGCTGAGGGTGCCGGGTGAATTTGAGACCCCTGACGAGATATACGGCCTGGTTGTTGGCACATATGAAGGACATCCTGTATATCTGAAGGACGTGGCAAAGGTAATCGACGGATTCAAGGAAGAGACCGGGAGGTCGCGTCTTAATGGCAAGCCTGCTGTAAATATACAGATCAAAAAACGTACGGGTGAAAATATCCTCGCAATTATCGACAAGGTTAATGAGATTATAGATGCACAGTCAAGGCTATGGCCCGAAGGCACAGAAATTACCAAATTGATGGATGAGGGAAAAGATGTACGGATGCTGGTGGAAGACCTTGAGAATAATATCATAACAGGGTTGATCCTGGTTATCGTTGTTCTGTTTTTTGCAATGGGGATGAGAAATGCAATCCTTGTAGCCTTTGCAATACCTTTTTCCATGTTCCTTACATTTATAATCCTGTATGCAATGGGTATAACCCTTAATATGGTTGTGCTTTTCTCTCTTACCCTTGCATTAGGTATGCTGGTTGATAATGCAATTGTTATTGTGGAGAATATCTACAGGTACATGCAGCAGGGTGTGCCCAGATTGCAGGCAGCAGTAAAGGCAACCGGAGAAGTTGTATGGCCTGTTACAACATCAACACTAACAACCGTTGCTGCCTTTTTCCCGCTTGTTTTCTGGCCGGGGATCATGGGCGGATTTATGAACTACCTGCCTAAAACAGTAATTATTACACTATTGGCATCACTTTTTGTAGCGCTTGTCATAAATCCGGTTCTGGCATCAATGTTCATGAAGGTACGTCGGAATGAAAAATCAGGTGATATAAAAAGCGCAGAGGATATTCAAAAGGCCGGTGAGGCGCCAATTGATGTAAAAGGACCGGTTTTAAAGATATATAAAAAACTGCTTGAAGGGTCTCTTAATAGCAGGGGGTCTGTCCTGATAATATCTTTCCTGATTGTAGGATTGCTTGTAATGATCTGGTTTTACAGGGTAGGGCTTGAAAGATCGGTTGAATTCTTTCCCAATATTGATCCTGAAAATATCTATGTTAATGTGGAGATGCCTGAAGGGGCTGATCTTGATTATTCGGACAGGGTTGCACGGCAGATAGAAATTGCATTATGTAAAGGGGCCGATTATTTTCCATCGCCTGGTGAAGAATCTGCTTCATGTTACAATCAGGTTGATGAAACTAAAAAACATACACTACAAACCGGGGAAAAGGTTACAGGGATTACCGATATTTCGGATATCCAGTACATCTTTTCCCGTGCGGTTTCAGTGCAGGGTGGCGGGATGTCTCTCTTTGAAGAAAACTCTCCGAACCGGATTGGAGTTCAGTTATATGGATTAAAGGAGAGAAACAAGAGCTCTGCCGAGAATGTAGATATTATTCGTGAAAGAATAAAAAATGTTACAGGAGGCGATATAACACTTGCAGAAGAGGAGGAAGGGCCTCCGACCGGCGGGGATATCAATATTGAGATATCCGGTGATAACACAGCTGTTCTTGGAGAAATTGCCCATAATGTGTCTGTTTATCTTAATAAAGTACCCCATGTATTTGATGTACGCGATGATTATGTGGCAGGTTCCCCAACTGTTAAAGTCCATGTTGACAGACAGAAGGCAGCAATGCTGGGGCTCTCTACCAATACGATTGGTTTTGTACTGAAGGTTGCCTATAACGGGATGAAGGTCTCAACATTCCGTGAAGATAATGACGATTATGATATAACTGTACAGCTTTCCGAGGAAGAACGAAAGACAACAGACATCCTGAGGGAGTTGCTTATTCCAACGACTCAGGGGCTTATACCTTTAAGCACTATAGCAACCTTTGAGGTCACAGGAGGTCTTGGACAGATAAACAGAAAGAATGATGAACGTATAGTCACTGTAAAGGCATCTGTAGATGAAGAAATCCCCGGTGCTGTAATAAGGCGTGAGGCGGAAAAATTCTTTACCGGGCTCGAATTACCTCCGGGTTATAATATCAGGTTTGCCGGCGAAGAGGATATGCAGAAGGAGGCGGAAGACTTTTTGTCAAAGGCACTGGTTGCTTCAGTTTTTCTTGTGTTAATAATACTGGTTTATGAGTTTAACTCAATCATGCAGGTGTTGATTATCATGACATCAGTGCTCCTCTCTCTGGGAGGGGTTTTCCTTGGTCTTACAGTAATGGATTACCCTTTCGGTATAATAATGACAGGTGTCGGGGTAATATCCCTTGTGGGTGTTGTGGTCAATAATGCAATAGTTCTCATTGATTATACCAACAGGCTTTGCGAGCGGGGTATGGATGTAAGAGAGGCAATAATTGCGGCTGGATGTACCAGGCTGAGGCCTGTTTTTTTAACCGCCATTACAACAATACTTGGTCTTGTGCCAATGGTTACAGGTGTCTCATATGATTTCCATGTAATGGAAATTGCCTGGATAAGCGAATCAAGTCAATGGTGGGCATCAATGGCTATTGTTGTATTATTCGGTCTTGGCATTGCGACCATACTCACACTTGTAGTTGTTCCTACCATGTATTCACTTGTTCACTCATACAGACTGTCCTCTGAACAGTGGATCAAAAGGGTGAAGATGGCATACTGGGCGCCTTTTTACAGGATCACTGGCACTAAACCTGAAGACGATACCCAGGAGATTTAGATTAAAAAGGCAGCATGGGGATTAACCATTCTGCCTTTTTATTTCATCTGACATGCAGACATGGAAATCAGGCTTAAGAAAGAAAATATAACGATAATACTTGTTGATACACAGATACCCGAAAATATCGGTGCTGCTGCACGTGCCATGAATAATATGGGGATGGAGCGGCTGATCCTTGTTAATCCCAAAAGAATTGACAGGGAGAGGATGCTTAAATCCGGGACTATTCATTCGACTGCTATCCTTGATAATATGGAGATATATGGTGATCTGAAGGAGGCAATTAACAGATTCGGGTATGTTGCAGGCACGACCGCGCGGCTTGGCACATACAGACCGGCTATGACTGCCCCGCAAGACCTTGCTGAAAAACTGACAGATGTATCTCAGAATAATGAAATAGCCATTTTATTCGGCCCTGAGGATAAAGGTCTCTCAAATGAGCACCTGAAATATTGTCATACAATTACATCCGTCCCTACCTCGGATTTTTCATCATTGAACCTTGCACAGGCAGTCCTGATAATATGTTATGAGCTGTTCAAGACATCAATTATAGAGGCCGAGAAGACAGTGCCGCGGCTTGCAAACAGTTTTGAGGCTGAGGGGATGTATGAACATATTGGCGGTGTGTTATCCAAAATAGGTTATCTGAATCCGCAGAACCCTGACCTCTGGATGCTTTATGTAAGGAGATTCTTTTCAAGGATGCAGTTACGGGCCAGGGAGGTGCGCCTCATAAGGGGTATATGCCGTCAGATAGACTGGTATACCGGTAAGGAGGAGAACAGATCTAAGGAAGGAAAAGCAGATTAGCATGATTCATTCGAATATTGCAGAGACAAGACGTGCCTTGCCCTGTGGTTTTGGGAGCTTCCCCGGTCTCTGATATAAATGACATGCAAGCAATATAAAGGTCTTTTCTCTACCTGTATTTTTTAAGCTGAAAGAGCTTTTTATTCTGTGTTACAGAGATATAGTAAAACTTGTCCTGGGGTATGTAGATATATGGCACATCCTCCTCACGTCTGAAAAGGAAGTGCGAGAGTATCATCCTGTTTGCAGCCCTGTGCCCTACTATTATTATATTCTTTGATATGTCACTTAAATACAAAACCTTATTTATACCCTTGTTTATCCTTTCCTTCATTGTTACGTAGCCTTCTCCCCTGGGGTAGATGTAATTATATTTATCCACCTTCCTAGTCTTATAGACATCCGGCATTTTTTCCCGTATCTCATCATAGCTCATACACTCGCATATACCGCTATTAATCTCATCGAACTCCGGAAGAGGTATAATTGTGCATTTTTTCTGGCTTGCTGCTATTGGTTCTGCTGTCTGTATGGTTCTCTTCATACTGCTTGAAAATATGATAGGGATATCCTTTTTGGAAAAATATCTGCCAAGGGCATTGGCCTGTTCCATGCCCTTGTCAGTAAGGTTTGAATCCCCGCCTATCCTGTTTTCAAGATTATAAAATGTCTCCCCGTGCCTTAAAAGATAGAGATTCCTTACCGAATCGGTAACAAGAAAATCCCTTATCTGGTCGTAGAAAGGGATAGAATCCTTTATCTCTTCATGGATAACCTTCTTGTTCAGGGTGTCAAGCCGTATAAAGTTTCTTTCATGTTTTAGCGGGGTATAAATATTCTGATAATATGAAATCCTCTTATTAAAATTTTTTACAGCCTCTTCAAGGGGAAGATGGGAAAATTCTTGAGTATCGATCTTTCGTTTTATGCTTGCGTCAAGTATCTCTTCATTATTGTTGATACATTCAATAAAAAGCACAGGGTAGTCATCCAGCTGGGATCTAATCAATTCTCTTCTTGCCCGGCTTGCGTTTGTGGCGTCGAGAATGGCAATCTGACCACCCTGCCTGAGATAGGATTTAGCCCTGTGCAGGTTTATTAGAGATATTTTTTCTCTTATTGCAGTAGCCTCGTGATTTTTTGGATTATAAAACTCTGCATATGATGTGTTATTTGAGATGAGTTTTCTTCTAAGGTCGCCGTTATTGAATATCTTGGCCCTCACTGAGTCCTTTTTGAGGTCATCCCTTACCTTGGTCGCTGTTGTGGATTTTCCCCTTGCAGGGAGCCCCACCATTACTATATATAACTTATGTTCCATTATGATTTTATCCTTATAAACTTAATATGTTATATTTTTTATAATAAGGCAGAGTTATGATAAGTATCAATAGTTTTTTAATTTCATATATTGTTATTTACATTTTTGGTTCAGTTGCTGATATTTTACTGGATATAATAAATACAGCCTATCTCAAAAAACATGGCATGATTACGCCTCCCTGTTTTTCGGGATGCCTGGATGACTCAAAACTGTCAAAAATAACTTCATATACAATCGATAAAACAAGGATCTCCGTTATTCAGAGCATTGCGGGTTTTGTTTTTTTTCTTGTCATAATCCTTTACGGATTTCTTCCCTGGCTTTCGGATATTCTGAAAAACTTAAATTATATACCTGCAGGTCTTTTGTTTTTTGCAGTGCCGGGGTTTATTACATTTGTTATCGGCCTCCCTTTCAGCTACTACGGCCTCTTTGTAATTGAAGAAAAGTACGGGTTTAATACAAGCAGTCTTAAGACATGGATTATCGACAATATAAAATCCGTCATAATCTCCCTTGTACTTGGCGGTATTCTTTTATCCCTCCTGCTTTTGATGGTAAAATTCACAGGCCGGTTCTGGTGGCTGTGGGCTTGGGGGATATTCCTTTCCTTCCAGTTGCTTATGACAATTATTTATCCGACTGTTATAGCGCCGCTTTTTAATAAATTTAAACCTGTTGAAAACAAAGACCTTGAAAAGGCCATAAGGGAGCTTGCTGAAAACAAAGGTATTTCAGTTACCGGTATATTCCAGATGGATGCAGGTAAAAGAAGCAGGCATACCAACGCCTATTTTTCAGGGCTGGGTAAAAGCAAGAGGATTGTGCTCTATGATACACTTATCTCATCCCATAATAAAGAGGAGATAGTTGCGGTACTTGCCCATGAGATCGGACATCTCAAAAAGGGGCACATTAAAAAACAGCTTTTTCTTATGGGCGTAGTTTCACTGGCGCTTTTTTACATTGCAGCATGGATGATAGACTGGGATATCATGTATAAAAGTTTCGGCTTCACCGAAAAGACCTTTTATGCGGGTCTTTTTCTCATATCGATCCTGTGGGAGCCTGTGGGTTTCTTTGTATCACCCGCCTTTACAGCCCTTTCAAGGAGATATGAAAGGGAGTCGGACAGATTTGCCAGGGATGCACTTAATGACCCGAAACCCCTGATCAGCGCCCTGAAAAAGATGGCTGTGGACAACCTTTCGAACCTTTGCCCTCATCCCTTATATGTAATATTCAATTATTCACACCCCCCTATTACGGAAAGGATTGCAAATCTGGAGTCAATGTGATTTTATCCTGGGGCGCATATGGTTGAAAAATTACAGCAAGATCTTATATTAACGTGTAAAAAGTCCTATTTTCAAAAAGGAGAAACAATATGGAAAGAATAACAGCTTATCAGAAGGCAGACGTAAGGGTTAATGAATTTGTAAGAAGTGTCTACAACTGGATGTGCATGGGGCTTGCAGTTACAGGGCTGCTGGCCTTTTATGTTTCCGGAAATGAAACACTGTCGGGAATGGTCTTTGGCGAAAACGGTGTAAAACCCCTGTTCTGGATACTCATAATCGCCGAACTGGGGCTTGTATTCTCCATAAGCGGGATGGTAAACAAAATGAACGGGGCCACAGCAACAGCCCTGTTTCTTGTCTATTCAGGGCTAAACGGCGTTACGATTTCTTTTATCTTCAAGATATATTCTGGCGCATCAATAGCAACTACTTTTTTTATCTGCTCCCTGACATTCCTTGCATGCAGTATCTATGGATGGACTACCAAAAAAGACCTTACCTCTATTGGTAGCTTCATGTTCATGGGGCTGATCGGAATAATAATTGCTTCGATTGTAAACCTTTTTTTACGGAGCCCCGCGATCCATTATGCAATAAGTTATATCGGCGTTGTTGTATTTGTAGGCCTTACGGCTTATGATACGCAGAAGATAAAGAATATGGCCCTTACACAGCCTGCGGGCCTTGATGGTGATGTAGTCAGAAAAGGCGCCATCCTGGGTGCGCTTTCATTATATCTGGATTTTATAAATCTGTTTCTAATGCTCCTAAGGATCTTCGGCAGCAGCAGGGACTAAATCCTTTTTGATATTTTTAGAAAATACTACTGCCCTGCATGCAGGGTAGTTATTTTAAGCCAGTATGAATAAAAATGATGGAGAATGGTAAGTCCTTTATAATAGGTGATCTGCACGGATGCAGAGATATGCTTGAAAAAATGCTTGCTATTATCCCGTGGAACCCTGAAAAGGATAACCTGATTTTTTTAGGTGACTATGTAGACAGGGGGCATGACTCCAAGGGTGTTATAGATCTGTTAATAAAGCTTATAGGCCTGTCTTCTAATGTCCAGTGTCTTATGGGAAACCATGAAAGCCTTTTTCTTGAATATATATCAGGCGGTGATACACATAATTTTATAGCAAACGGGGGAGTCGCAACTATCCACAGTTACCTGATAAATGGGAAAGTATTTTTACCGCCTGAACATATCGCCTTGATCAAGTCAATGAAGACCCATATTGAGCTCGATGATTATTATATTGTACACGCCGGTCTTATGCCAGGCATTCAGATAGATAAACAGACTATTTATGACAAGTTATGGATACGGGAAGACTTTATTTTTTCAGAATATGATTTCGGAAAAAAGATAATATTCGGGCATACTCCCTTTAAATCTCCGTTTTTAGGCACTAACAAAATCGGCCTGGATACCGGTGCGGTTTTCGGGAATAAACTCACATGCATCGAACTCCCTGATGAAAATTTTTATTTTGTCGGGCCAGAATGAATTGAAAAACAGTTCCCCAAATAATAACCTGATAGGAATCACCTCAACAGTCCCGGTTGAAATTATCTTTGCCGCAGGTTTAATACCGGTTGATATAAATAATATCTTTATCGGGTCTCACGATCCTGAAGGCCTTGTTACACAATCGGAGTCAGCCGGGTTTCCCGGTAATATCTGTTCATGGATCAAGGGTATCTATTCAACCGTGATTAACCACAATATCAGGCGTGTTGTTGCTGTAACAGGTGGTGATTGCAGTAATACCATCGCCCTTGCAGAGATCATGAGCTTAAGGGGAATTGAGGTTGTGCCCTTTGATTACCCGTCAATCCGTGAAAGGAATTGTGTTGAACAAAAACTTGATGATTTCAGGAAGGCCCTGGGAGCCTCCTGGGATGGTATAAAAAAAGAAAAGGGGCGTCTTGACAGGATCCGTAATAAGTTAAAGGAAATAGACCGTTTGACCTATATAGAGAATATAGTCACAGGTTATGAAAATCACATATTCCTTGTGTCAGCCTCTGATTTCAGGTCTGATCCGGAAAGATTTGAAGAGGAAATAGATACATTTATCAGGAAAGTGAAAGGGAGAAGGGAGTTAAAGTCAGATATACGGCTGGGAGTCCTTGGAGTGCCGCCGATATTTTCCGATTTTTATCAGTATATAGAATCTATTGGCCCAAGGGTGGTATTTAACGAGGTGCAGCGTCAGTTCAGTATGCCCTATGATACGGATAATATTATTGACCAGTATACACTTTATACCTACCCCTATGGTTCAGGGCCAAGGATAAGGGATATAGAAGAGGCTATAGAGGAAAGAAAACTGGATGGCCTCATATATTATGCCCAGACCTTCTGTTTCAGACAGCTATACGACATTGTGTTAAGGAATAAATTGAGAGTGCCCATACTGACAATAGAAGGAGACCGCCCCGGAGAGATCGACAGGCGAACAGCCCTAAGGATCGAGGCATTTGTGGAGATGATTAAAAGCACGGTTTAAGGTATACGGTGTAAGGTCTACGGTTTTTTCCGTAAACCTCATACCGCAGACCGTAGACCATGTTTTTACTCCCTTCCCCCCTTTAAAAACCTTTCGGCCAGCTTTACATCCTCTTTACTGCCTATATAGAGGGGTACCCTCTGGTGCAGGTCTTTGGGCTGTATCTTAAGTATAGGGCCTGATCCGTTACTCGCATAACCGCCGGCCTGTTCTACAACCATTGCAAGGGGATTTGCCTCTACCATAAGTCTTAATTTGCCTGTGGGCTTCTTCGGGTCTTTATGGTCTGCCGGGTAAAGAAATATGCCGCCCTTAAGGAGGTTTCTGTGAAAATCCGCCACAAGGCTGCCTACATATCTCGATGTATAGGAGCGGCCTGTCTTTGGATTTTTTGTTTTAAAATAATTAACCAGGGCCTTTGTATTATCATCCCAGTACTGATAGTTGCTTTCGTTTACACTGTAGATACTCCCGTTCTCAGGGATCCTGATATTTTCATGGGAAAGGAGAAATTCTCCGACACTGGGATAAAGGGTGAACCCGTGAACTCCATTTCCTGTGGTATATACCATTATTGTGCTTGAACCGTATATGAAATAACCCGCGGCAACCTGTTCATAACCAGGCTGGAGCACCTCATTTAACAGAAAATTTATATCTGTTTCGCTGCTCTTTTTCCGGTATATCCCGAAGATGGTCCCGATACTGATATTTACATCTATATTGGATGAACCATCAAGCGGATCAAACAGGAGGATATAGTTCCCTTTAGGGTATTTGGGCGGGATGTCGATAAGGTCTGCCATCTCCTCTGAACCCATACAGCAGAGCTGACCAATATGCTGCATTCTTTCTATTATAATCCGGTTGGCGTATACATCCAGTTTTTGAACCTTTTCCTCCTGTATATTCACATCTCCTGTTGCCCCCAGTATATCTGTCAGCCCGGCCTTGTTTACCTCCTTTGATATTACCTTTGCAGCGACAATAAGCTCGTGTATAAGATGTGTAAAGGCACCTGTAGCTTCAGGGTTTTCCCTCTGCTGGTTAAGGATGTGCTGTGTTATTGTAGTTCCGATCGGCATTATATCCTCCTTATTATTGGATGTTTCATGTTTAAATTCAACTCATACATTTACAGGCCTGTATTCCAGCCTGTAGATCTCAAAGAGAGTAAAAATTATAGTGATGATAAAGGGGCCGTAAATAATCCCCAGGATGCCCCAGAGTTTTAAGCCTCCCAGTATACCTATAAAAACGAATATGGTATTCATCTTCATACCCTGACCGATGAGCCGTGGTTTAATAAAATACTCTATTGATATGCTGTATATGGCATTATATATCAGGTAGCCAATGGCAACCCCGAATTTACCCTGGATGAGCAGTATTATTGTCGCAGGGATATATACAACTGAGGCCCCGACTATTGGTAGAAAGGCCAGAAACCCGGTTATTGTGCCCCAGAGAAAGGGTGAGCCAAGTCCAAAAAAGTAGAATGCAAACCCGCCGAGGATACCCTGGACAATCCCTGATAGCCCGTTACCGAATATTATAGCCCTCCCCATCTCATGAAATTTATCAAGTATCAGTTCCTGCTGTGACCTCGGGAACGGGAGCAGCGTAAGCAGGTATTCATTCAATCTTGGTCCATCCTTGAAAAGATAGTATATGATCAGCATCATGAAGAAAAAATTAAGGAGAAAACCCATAATATTTGTAGCAAAGGAACTGAGCTGCCTGGTAAGAAACAGGCCGATATCCTTTCCGGCTGTTGCTGTTGCCTTTTGTATGCTCTGGGGGTTGATCCTGATATTTACAAGCTCCCCCATTTTATGTAACCGTTTTATCCAGATAGAGTCACTTTCCAGTATTTCCTGCATCTTCTGAATGGAGACAGAATCCTTTGTCCGGTTATATAACCCGAAGGCTTCCTTGTAAAGGCTCCCGAAAAATCCGGTAACAGGTATGGCCAGGATAATAAATACGATTATTGTCATTGACAGGGCCTTATAAATCTCTCTTCCCTTTACAACTCTTTTAAACCGTGTGTAAAGGGGGTAAAAGGCACTCGCAATAACAAGACCAAGCACAATAGGGGAAATAAATGCCCAGCAGAGCCAGGAGAATAATCCAAGGAAGATAAAGAGGATAATATAAAATAATTTTGGGGCACTTGAATGATCCATTTTCATAACAGCATAAATATGATAAAAATATATTTTCCTGAAAGGTCAGTTATTGCTATATTTGTATTATTTTTAAAAAATTTACAACAATTAATTGGATTATGGGCTGATAAATTCCAGATGAATAATAAATCACCTGAAATAAACGCTGAATTTTCATTAACCCTCAAAATACCCGAATTTGTCAGTTTTATTCTGGAAAGACTAGGCGGAATGGGCTTTCGCTCCTTTATTGTTGGCGGAGCAATAAGGGATACCCTGATTGGACGTGAGATCCTCGACTGGGATATGGCTACTGAAGCCAAGGTTCATGAAATAAAGAATATATTTAATGATATAAGTCATTTTTCATTAAAACATGAGACCGTAACCCTTGTCGATTCGGGTATTTCGTATGAAATTACTTCCATGAGGGGAGATAATAGTAAAAAGGCAGATATATTCAGTGACTTAAGTCATAGGGATTTTACCCTGAATGCCATGGCATATGATGCAAAGGAAAATATTGTGCTTGACCCTTTTTACGGGGCATCTGATATAAAAATGAAGAAGGTCAAAGCTGTTAACGACCCTGCTGAGAGATTTAGCGAAGACCCTTTAAGGATGCTCAGGGCCATCAGAATAGCCGGAGAACTGGGTTTTGAGATTGACAAAACAACCCTTAAATCGATACCTTTACTGGCTCCCGCCCTGGCACAGGTTTCTTTCGAGAGGATAAGGGATGAGTTTGTAAAGATAATAATATGCGATAAACCCTCGGGTTTACTCTCGATACTTCGTGAAACAGGTCTTCTTGAATATGTTATCCCGGAACTCCTTGAAGGAATCGGTATTGAGCAGAACCAGTGTCACCAGTTTACGGTGTTTGAACACATTTTAAGAACAACCGATAATGCCCCAACAGATCACATATCAAGGCTTGCAGCTCTGCTTCATGATATAGGTAAGCCCCGCGTTAAGGAAAAGGTTCACGGAAGATATCATTTCTATAACCACGAAGGGGCCAGTGCGAAAATGGCCGGAGAGATTATGGAGAGGTTAAGGTTTAGCAGGGATGAAATCAGAAAGGTTACGGAGCTGGTTTTGCACCATATGATAAATTACAGCAAATCATGGGGAGATGCTGCCGTACGCCGTCTGATAAACCGTGCAGGCGTAAAAAATATAGATTACCTTATTGCTTTAAGAAAGGCCGATATAATTGCTCATGGTAAAAATGATGATACGCTTGACCTTATTATCCATCTTGAGCAACGGATATCAGAAATGAAAAATGATATCAGATCATTTGATATTTCGGGTCTTGCTTTAGACGGGAAAAAGGTTATGGATATACTGGGTATCGGCCCTGGTCCTGACGTGGGTACTTTTCTCCGGAAACTCCTTGAACTCACAATTGATAATCCTGATATAAACTCGGCAGAAAAATTGACTGAGATCTTAATTGGGTTAGACAGAGATAATAATATACATACTAAATGATAATATACTTTTTGTATTTTCTATGCTATTGATATTTCATATAAACAAGAGGAGTTAAAATCAATTTGGACGATAAAGAGAATGAAAACACGCTTGAACCTTCAAAACTGGGGTTTACCAGGTGGCTTAGCGTAAAGTTACTGGGAAAGGGCAAGTCTAAAGGTCCTGTTGATCAGATGTTTATCAGGGATCTTGATGATATCGAGAAGGTTGACAGGTATGAGATTATTGAAAAACTCGGTCAGGGGAACATGGGGATCGTTTACCGGGGGCGAGACCCATATATTAATAGAGATGTAAGTATAAAGATATCAAGGCCTTATTCAGATTCAAGCACTGAGGCAGCTGAAAAATACAGGGAGTTTTTTTTCACCGAGGCTCAGTCCGCCGGGCGTTTATTGCATCCGAATATAGTTGCCATCTATGATGCCGGGATGTACAGGGATTTCTGCTACATCACAATGGAATATGTAAACGGCCCCACACTCTCTAAATATTGTCTGAAAGAAAATATGCTGCCTTTAAACAGGGCAGCTGAGATTATAATATCAGCATGTAAGGCCCTTGATTATGCACATCAGAACGGCGTAATCCACAGGGATGTCAAGCCGTCAAATATAATGCTGAACGAACAGGGCGATGTTAAGATAACCGATTTCGGTATAGCAAAATTAAAGACCGGGCAGGCATTGTCAAATGAAATAATAGGGTCTCCATGTTACATGTCCCCTGAACAGATAAAGGAAGAGGAAGTGGACAGCGTGAGTGATGTGTTTTCGCTGGGGAGTGTTCTTTATGAACTGCTCACATGTGAGAAGGCCTTTAATGGTGAAAACCAGTTTGCCATAATGTACAAGATCACCCATGAAGATCCGGCTCCGATAAGCAGGTTAAGGTCCGGAATACCAAAGATAATGGAGGATATCACTCAAAAGGCCCTGACCAAAGATAAAAATAAAAGATATCAGACATGCATGGATCTGGCCTATGACCTTAGAGTAGCTTTAAGAGGACTCAAAGACGGGGAGACAAAAAAAGAAAAAATAGATGATGTGGTCGATTATGTGCATCACATCCATTTTTTTAATGGTTTCAGCAAAGAACAGGTGCGCGGAATTCTTGATACTGCCAATATTGTCAGGGTGCCGGCTGGAAAGGTAATAATGAATGAAGGTGAAATAGACGATTCTTTTTTTATTATTTTGAGCGGTAAAGCAGTGGTAAAAAAGAATAATGTTGATATCGCAATAATACACAGGGGCGAGTGTTTCGGCGAAATGGCATACCTGAGCGGTGATTCCCGTGTGGCGACAGTAACATCCGGAACAGATTGTATACTCCTGAAAATAAGTTCATTACTCCTTGATAAGTCTTCAAAGGATTTACAGCTCCTTTTTCTCAAACGATTCAGCATGACACTTCTGAAAAGATTAACCGTAAGCCTTGAAAAATATTAACAATAACATTCTCCTGCCTCTATCATGAAGGACAATAAGAAAAAGATCTTTTTATTAAGCCTTGGCTGTGTAAAAAACCTTGTGGACAGTGAGATTATACTTGGTCTCCTATCTAAAGTGGGTTATCCGGTTGCAGTTGATATAGGTGATGCTGATATAGCAGTCATTAATACATGCGGGTTTCTTCAATCGGCGGCAGAAGAGGCCATTGATGCCATCCTGGATATGATAGAAAGAAAGAAAAGAGGTGAATTAGAAAGGATAATAGTAGCGGGCTGTTTTGTCCAGAGGTACGGGTATAAGTTAAAACGGGAAATGCCTGAAGTGGATGGATGGGTCGGTACTGGCGAAATACAAAAAATAGCTGATCTGGTGGAATCAAAGGATATTAAAGCCCCTTTCCATATAGCCAGGCCTGAGTTTCTCGCTGACCATGAGTTGCCAAGGGTGCAGACAACCCCTTTTTATTCTGCGTATATCAAGATTGCCGAAGGCTGTTTTCACAGATGCACATACTGTACTATCCCTGCCATAAGGGGCCCCTTAAGAAGCAGGCCTGTTGAATCTATCGTACTGGAAGCAAAAGGCATGAGAGACCGTGGTGTCAGGGAGATAAACCTTATTGCCCAGGATACCACTGTTTATGGCGCTGACCTTGGAATGGATTATGGCATAGAAAGACTGCTTGAAGAGCTCATACTCATTAAGGGGATAGAATGGATTAGGATTCTTTATTCACACCCGTATGAAATAAGTGATTCTTTGCTAATGCTCATGGATAAAGAAGAGAGGCTCGCCCCATATCTGGATATCCCATTACAGCATGTAAACCCGAAAATTTTAAAGGCCATGGGCAGGGAGATAAAAGGAGAAACCCCTTATGAATTAATAGAACGAATCCGTTCATATAAAAGGGGGTTCAGTATCAGGACAACCATTATGGTCGGGTTCCCCGGCGAAACCGATGAGGCATTCTGGGAACTGTATGATTTTGTGAAAAAGGTGGAATTTGATCACCTGGGTACATTCATATACAGCCCTGAACAGGGCACCCGTGCTGCAAGGTTGAAAGGTATTCCGGACAAAAAGATCTCAAAAAAAAGAAGAGATGCTGTTATGAAGCTTCAATCGAGCATATCTCTCAAAAAAAACATGAGTATGGTAAACAGGGTTGTCCCTGTTCTTGTTGAAGGGCTTTCAAAGGAGACAGATCTCCTTCTGAGCGGGAGGAGCATCAGGATGGCGCCTGACGTGGATACTCAGGTGCTTATAAACAGCGGAGAAGGCATGATTGGTGAAATACAGAATGTCCTTATCACTGAAGCTCATCACTATGATCTGGTTGGGGAGATTGCCTGATATTTAGGTTGAATATTATGATCCTTGATGTTAATTAGTTTTCATTTTTCCGGAGAAGCCTTGTGGTCACTGACAGCAGATATTTAGACAGGTTTGAAGATCATTATAATAAAATAGAGACGGAGCTGGAAAAGGGTTTCAGCTCAAGAGTGCCGCTTATTAATGAGATATGCAGGCATTCTTTGCTGGGTGAGGGTAAAAGGCTTCGCCCGCTGCTTTTTGTCCTGAGTGCGCTTATGTGCGGTTATAAAAAAAAAGACATCTACCTGCTTTCCACCATATTTGAATTAATCCACTGTGCCTCTCTGCTGCATGATGATGTTATTGATCATGCGGATATGCGTCGCAAAAAACCCTCTGCAAGTCACCTCTGGGGCAATGCCACGGCAGTCCTGACAGGTGATTATATTTTTTCGATGGCATTTAATTCCGCGATTAAATCAGATAATATCTCCATTCTATCCATTGTTAACAATGCAGCCGTCCGTATGACCGAAGGACAGGTAAAAGAGCTCATCTGTTCCGGAAAATGGGATTTAACAGAGGAGGAGTATCTCGACATCATAACATTAAAAACTGCTGAGCTGGTTTCCGTGTGCTGTGAGGCAGGAGCTATTGCATCAGATGCAGATGAGAAAACCGCTGCTGCACTTGGACACTTCGGGCTCAATATGGGGATTGCCTTCCAGATGATAGATGACATGCTTGACTACTCATCATCAGATGATGAGCTGGGTAAACCTGCGGGTAAGGATCTCAGGGAGGGTAAGGTCACGCTGCCCCTCATATATACCATTCGTGGTATGAAAGACCATGATACAAAACGGTTTAAGGCACTTCTATTAAACGGCAGTGACCGGGAAGAGGATTATACGGATCTTATCAATATTGTAAGGAACAGCGGAAGCATAGAAAAGACAAAGGGCAGGGCAAAGGGATACATAGAACAGGCAGCAACCCACCTGAACAATTTTCCTGCCTCAGAAAACAGGGATAGCCTGCTTTATTTAAATGAATATCTGCTGGACAGACTCTGTTAGCCATCGGCCTTTTTTAAAAACACTCTATAACGTTTTTACCTTTTTACCTATGTCCCCTATTTGCCATGGTAATAATACCTCAAATAGTTACTATTATGATGCAAGGACAGGAAATCTTAGCCAGATATTGGCAACAATCGGAGGTTCTACAGTAATACAGCAAAAGGTTTATAACTATACTGCTATAGGGGAGATAAGCTCCATAAATGATCAGCATAATGGTGTTACATATAACTATATCTATGATAAGCTGGGCAGGCTTACGAATGAAAAAACAGGTTTGAATGACTCGGTAATTGTGAACTATAATGCCATAGGAAATATTACAGCAAAGTACATGAACGGCAATACCTTCAATTATTACTATGAAAATAGCAGTCACAAACATGCTGTGAGCAGGATTGCATTCAACGGCCAGTCATATTATTATAGCTACGATCTGAACGGGAACATGACATCCGGGCCTGACTTTACAAACCCGGGGAGCATACAGACAAGGACAATATATTACAATGCCGACAACATGCCTACCCAGATTAATCACAGCAGCGGGGGTGTAACCAATTATCTCTATGACGGAATGGGGAACAGGGTAAGGAAGAGGGTGGGAGGCACTTAGGAGACATTAAGACGGGACGTCCATAAGAAACTAAATAACTTGACATTCAGAGAATGATCTGGTAGGTAAGATTCCCATTATGCCAAGACAATCCAGATTAGACGCCCCTGGGGTATTACATCATGTAATC
>CAZSZQ010000024.1:11366-29932 GCA_964610475.1 uncultured Desulfatiglans sp. | reverse complement strand
CCGCCTATTATCAATATTTTTTTTGGCATGTTATATCTCCCTATAAGTATTAATAATTAGAATATCCAGTTCATATAATATCAAACCTGAATTCTTCATGAAATATGTATCACGGCTTGATATTTTCTATAAAACACCGGGGGTAAAAATCAGAAAAACCAGGGCACATTTGTTATTGCCCTTGAAACCCGATTTTATATAAATATCAGATTTCTATATTGGTTGACAATGAAAAGCTGGCATTTTTGATATGAAGCGGGAAAAATTAACCGCAAGTGTTCATGTTATAAGTCTTTGTAAATATAAATATTTATTGTTTTTATAATTACGATAAAAAAAGCTCAGGATTTATTTTTTTATTGATTTTTCTTCCGGTTTGTTTTAATTAATTCTGCCTGTTTTAGCAAACCCGAAATATGATTGTTTTTTCGGGAAAAAATAAAATAAAAAGGAGTTTTTATGGGTATAGATGAAAAACATGACATTAAATACATTAAGAAAAGAAAGAGAATATTGTGGCCAAGAAGGTAACGTAAAATATACCGGGGTTCATCTCCTTGTTGAACTCTGGACAAGACACTTCTTGGACGACTCCAACCGTATCCGGGAAATCATCATTAAAGCGATCAATACCTGCGGCGCAACCATGCTCGGTATTGACCTTCATGTCTTTACCCCCAATGGTGGGATTTCCGGTGTAGCAATCCTTCAGGAATCACACTTAAGCATCCATACATGGCCGGAATATGATTATGCGGCGCTCGATCTATTTGTTTGCGGTACTATAAACCCCCATCTGGCAATCCCTGTTATCAAGGAAGGATTTAAACCCTTTAAAATGGATGTGCAGGAGATCAGGAGGGGCGTAATGGTATGACTGATGAAGAACAGTGGGTCACTGAAAAATGGAAGGATGTTGAAACACGATATAGTATACAATCAGTACTCTACGAGGATGAATCAGAGTTTCAGCACAGCCTTGTCGTAGAGTCGGTCAGGTATGGCCGTATGCTTTTACTAGACGGAATAGTACAGGCAACTGAAAAGGATGAATTCATCTATCATGAAATGATGGTGCATATACCTGTGCTGTCTCACCCAAACCCTGAAAATATCCTGATAATAGGAGGGGGAGACGGCGGTATCTTACGGGAGGTTTTTAAATATAAAACTGTAATTAAGGCAACCATGGTTGAGATTGATCCGGCTGTTATCGATATCTGCAAAGAGTATATACCTATGATCAACAGAGGCTCTTTTGCCGACAGCAGAGCAAATATAGTAATAGCGGACGGCGCGAGGTTCGTCAAAGAGACAGATGAAAAATTTGATGTTGCAATAGTCGATTCATCCGACCCTATCGGCCCTGCAACCGTCCTTTTTTCAAAGGAATTTTATAGTAACATGAAGAGGGTTTTAAGACCTGATGGTGTAATGGTATGTCAGACCGGCTCCCTGCACATGCAGCCTGATGAACAAAAGGCATCCTATACCCTGCTGAAATCGATATTCAGGATAACAAGACCATATCTGTTTGCCATTCCAACCTATATAGGCGGTTTTTTTTCCGCCATGTTCTGTTCTAATACAATTGATCCTCTTAAAACTGGCATTGTCTCTATAGCGGAAAAGGCAGCGTCAAATAATCTTAAAACCAGGTATTATAATCCCGGAATACATAATGGCGCTTTTCAGATTCCAAATTTTTTAAATGACCGTTTAATATAACACCCTTAATTATGAAAAAAATCATAGCCATTCCCTCTTCTAAGGTAACATTCGGATGGGAGCTGATATTGGATCTATATGACTGCAACAGCAAAACAATATCCGATGATAAAGCTATCAGGAATTTTGCCAAAGAGTTATGGAGGGTTATAAACGTAATATCAGATGATGAGCCTTCGACTCCCTCTCTAAGTGAAAACATAAAACATAAAAAGGGTTATTCACTGGTTCAGTTGATTGATACGAATTCAATAATCGGGCATTTTTCAGAATACACATATTCTGTCTATCTGAATATATTTTCGGTTAAAAAGTTCGAAATTGAAAAGGTTGAAAGGTTCTCAAAGGAATATTTTGAGGCGAAGAGTGTCCGATCAAGTTTTATAGTAAGAAAATAGTATAAAAGCCTGGAGATTAAAAATGAATATCTTCATTACAGGAGGCACTGGTTTTGTTGGAAGAGCGCTGTCAGAAACACTTCTGATTGAGGGGCATCATCTTAAAATCCTCAGCAGGTCTAAAAAGAATGATAATTCAAACAGCAGATTATCATTTATTGAAGGTGATCCTGTCAATAAAGGTGAATGGATAAATCAGATCGCTGACTGTGATGTGGTAATAAATCTCGCAGGTGCATCAATATTCAAACGCTGGACAGCAGCCTATAAGCAAAAATTGATAAAAAGCCGTATTGATACTACTTGTAATATAGTTGAAGGGCTGGCCACCTGTAAAAAAGATAATCTAACTTTTATAAGCGCATCGGCGGTAGGTTATTATGGTTTTCATGATGACGAAATACTTGATGAAAAGGCATCCCCTGGGACAGATTTCCTGGCAAACCTTTCAAAGGAGTGGGAGGCTGCTGCCGGCCATGCTGCTGCTTCGGGGGTAAGAGTGATCATCAACCGTTTTGGTGTTATCCTTGGAAAAGATGGAGGGGCAGTCCCTATGATGATTCCTCTCTTTAAATACTGGATGGGGAGCCCTCTTGGAAAAAACAGACAGTATTTTTCATGGATACATATAAAAGACCTTGTTAATATAATTTTATTTCAGATTCAAAACACGGGGTTAAAGGGGGCCTTTAACTGCACTGCA
This sequence comes from uncultured Desulfatiglans sp., assembly GCA_964610475.1. Classification (GTDB taxonomy): domain Bacteria; phylum Desulfobacterota; class DSM-4660; order Desulfatiglandales; family HGW-15; genus JAAZBV01. Next base: position 27,103 of record CAZSZQ010000024.1, on the reverse strand, counting down.
CCCAATCCTGTAACAAACAGGGAGTTTACCATGGCATTTGCCTCTGTGATGAAAAAACCGCTGATAATGCCGCCTTTACCTGGATTTTTACTCAAGCTGGTTATGGGTGAATTTGCCGATGTGCTACTCAAGGGGCAGAGGGTGATTCCCATGCGTCTGATGGATGCAGGATATAGTTTTATATTTCCAGATATAAATGCGGCGTTACATGATATTGTCAGTTAAATAGATCACGAAAGCCTGTTCCAGGTATTTCTTGCCTCTTGAAGACCCTTCTAATCATCCCTCTCACCGCCTCTATATTGATCTGTAAATGAATTGCTGCCCCTCAGCCTCGCGATCCTTTTCGGAATGGGAGGGTGCGTAGAAAAAAGGGTTGCTATGCTGCCGCCCCGGAGAGGGTTTACTATGAACATGTGGCTGTATTTTGGTTTGCACTGTGCATCGCCATTCTGCCTGAATAAGCCCCAAGTTTTTCAAGGGCATTTGCAAGCCAGGATGTTCTTCCTGTAAAGGAGGCTCCTGTGGAATCGGCCTGGTATTCCCGAAATCTTGAAATAGCCATCTGTACCAGCATGGCTGCTATTGGCACAAGTATAGACATTATGATGAGCCCGATTCCTCCTGATTCCCTATCATACCCTGCTGACCGCCCAGAAGATTGCCTATCAAAACTATGAGTGCAGTCATAACACCAAGCAATAGTGTTGTTTTAAACCAGTTACCCATCGGCATTTTCCTTTTTTAATGAATGATAATACCTAAACAACGTTAGTCAATAAGATAAATATGATAGAATAATAACCCTTTAAATGAACCCCGGATAATGATAAAAAATATTGAATAACATGAATCCTGATATAAGAACAAACAAATGGAAATTTTGATCATAAGGGCAGGCGCACTTGGTGATACATTAATGCTTATGCCCTCCATAATGGTACTGAATAAAGCATACGATATCATCATTGCCGGAAGGAAACCCGGCATAGAATACGTCGAACCATATGTGAATCAATGCATTGATATGGATAGGGGAGGATGGCACAGGCTTTACAGCCCCGGCGCCGTAATTGATACCCATTCCTTTAAGCCGGATTGTATTATTGCTTTTTTAAATGATACAGAAAATATTGTTGGTGATAACCTGAATCATGTATTTTCCGGATCAAAGATATTTATCTTCCAGCCTTTCCCTGATCCCGATGCAAAGATCCATGTTGCCCTTTACATGGCCCTTTGTATTCAATCTTCAGGTATCCTGATTGATCCCTTTGCAGCCTTTGATGAGGCAAACAAAAGACCCTTACTGCAGTCAACAACAGGCATAAGGAATAAGATAGCTCTTCACCCGGGCTCAGGATCAAGGAAGAAAAATTACTCCCCTGATTTCTGGGTCAACCTTTCAATTCTCCTGAAGGAGGAGTATAAGTCAAAAGAAATATGTTTCCTGATCGGGCCGGCTGAAGAGGATCTAGTGTCTTTGATCGAAAGAAGCACAGGAGGGTCCGGTGCCGTAATAAACGACCGTCATGGTAAAGGTGAATTGATGAATATGCTTGAGAGCGCATACCTCTATATTGGTCATGACAGCGGTGTGACTCATCTCGCGGCAATGCTGGGCATTACAACAATAGCCCTTTTTAAAAGCAGCTCTATTGACCAGTGGCGTCCACTGGGTCCTTTTGTCAGGGTAATTAATCCTGAGGAGAATGAAAACAGGTTGTTGGAAAAGATTATGGGTGAGATAGGATCCTGCTGAGAAAAAGATCCGGATCCCCTTCTTTCCGTATTCCAAGACGTGTCAAAGAAAAATCATATTTTACCGGGTCTGAAGGGGAGATCTTTTTAAATGCATCTGTGATCTCAATAGCGGTTCTGATATCCCCCTGTTTCCTCTGTGTCATTTTCATGCCCGCACCCAGTTTATGCATATGTGTATCAAGCGGAATTATAAGCTTTGCAGGATCAACCATATCCCATCCTCCAGGGTCCACTGCATCCCTGCGGACCATCCAGCGAAGAAATAAATGGTGTCTTTTACAGGCGCTCCCTTTGCATGGCGGGGAAATAAGGCTGTTTGTCGTCAGGCCTGAAAGGCCCTCCAATCTCTCCACAAAGGCAGAAAGAGCCGGAATGGTGTTTTCATCTGTATTTTTATATCCTGACATAAATGCCCTGTAAAGCGAACCTTCTTTATCTATTATTTTTTTTATACCAATTAGCATCATGTATATATGTTCATCTGTAGTAAACCTGTGCTTAAAGCCGATAAATGCATTTACGATTTTTTTATCCGGCGTGTTCATCAGGTATTCGGCCGGGGAAGGGGAGATAATTTTAAGGACGGCCGATACACTCTTTAGTATCTGTGCAACCCTGCCATAGGCAAGGGATGATGCAATCATACCAACTATCTCTCTGTCATGGATATCATAATAATCGTACAGAAATTCAAGGGGGTCAGGATGAACATATTCCCGCCTGTTGTAATGGGAATAGAGCTCTTCCAGGTTTTGTTTGATGTTGGTATCCGATCCCGTGTTTTTCATAAAACTTCCATATCAGAGTGCCCTGCCGAATTCAAGAGATTGTCTGTTGATGCTTATCCCCAGTTCTTCATTTATCATGTCATATCGGGTCTGTTTAAATGGCAGATATATAAGGTTATTTTCTTCTGTATCAAAGGTTATTTGAGGAAGGAAAGGCATAACATTTTTTTTCATTACGGCTGAAGAGGCAAGTATTATCTTGAGCGCCTGAACCGCCTCGGAAACGGGAAGCGTAACAGGGCGCATGCCCCTTTGAGGTATTTTATCAGCAGGGTTGAATTTCTCCATCTGCATGATTGTAAACTGACGAGCGAGATTTATAAACATCTTTGGCCTGATCTTGAAGGCAGGGCAAAAGTAGCTCATCGGGATGGAATCATGATGTCTGTTAATTAACACCGGCTGGTTTGTCAGTCTTAAAAAATCACCAAAAGTATCTATGTTTATTCCTTTTGCCCTGGCGCATATTTTCCAGAAGGGAAGGTAGACGGCTTCATCAGCAGGTTTTCCCGATATAATCATGTTAATATTTGAATATTTTTCCCCCTTAAACTCCCATGCTGTGAAACAGTTGTCACAGAGGAGGACGGAACTGTCTCTTTCCCCTTTCATGGTCGCACCGCAATCAGGGCAGAGAGTCGGGATAAAGGAGACCGTCTCAGAGATTGAATTTATAATCTGAGCATCAACTGTTCCTGTATTTACATTTACAGCTGATAGGGGTTTTTTTGATATGGCGTCATACAATTTTTCTTCTTCAACATAAACAGGCAGATAAAAAATGCTCATTGTCTCGCCAATGAAAGCCCTGTGCAGTATCTCCTCTTTTTGTGATACGGATGTAAGCTTTGCTGCCCTGTCCAGTATATCGGCGGCCTTGAGAGAAAATTTCATGAATCTACCAGGTGTATCTACCCTTGCAAATCTTGCCTTCATGGCCTGAGGCCGTATTCCCAAAGAGACAGGGACACCCTTTAAATTTGATCCGGACTGTGTAATGTCTATTATTCTGTGATTAATAGTGGTTTCGGTGCAGAAAAAGACATTTCCTTTGAATCTGAGATAGGGTATATGGATGATATCCTTTTCAGGAGTTTTATTGGGAAGTATGTACCTGAAGTACCCGGGTGAATAGAGATAGCTCTGCACATCGCAATAGCGGCATGTGAGTATCCTGTCTGTTTCGGAAAGATATATAGGAGCGCCGCATTGCGGGCACTCCTGTTCAATGATAAACCCCATTACATGCCCAGTTTTTCACCGCATTGGTTACAGTAGACCGCACCAGGTAAATTTTCGGTTGCACATTTTTTGCATTTTACTGCCTGAGGTTTTTCATCCGCCGGATGCCCGCATCTGGGGCAGAACCTTGCGTTTGGCGGAAGGTTTTTACTGCAGTTTGCGCACTGACTGAAAACAATCTGCTGATGTCCGCATAAAGGGCAGAATTTTGATTCTGCGGGAATGGAATTGCCGCAATCCGGGCATTCAATACCCTGGTGCACATTCATCTGTGAATTGCCGGCACTGCGACCCGGTTTGAATACATCTGCAAACATGGCCGGCATCATAAAACCCATGCCCATACCCATTCCTGAACCTGCCTCGCCTGTGGATTCCGATGCCTTTTCCATGGCCATGGCGGCCTTCATCTTCACCAGGTTATCCAGGTCGTCAAATACCTCCATACGGCTCCTGTCATCAATAGCCTTTTGTACATCAGGAGGAGGTGTAATGGATGTGATATATATCTGGCTCAGGGCGAGACCGAATTTTGTAAAGTCCTCCTGAAGACGTTTCTGAAGGCCTGTTGAAAGCTCATCATATCTTCCGGGAAGGTTTATTATGCTGTCAAGGTTTTCACCCAGGTGATCATTGAAGCGTGAAACAATAACCCTTTTAAGGTACTCACTGATCTCGTTTGTAGTAAACATGCCCATGGTGCCTGCAAGACTGTTTATGAAAAGCACAGGCTGTATTATCCTGATATTGAATATCCCGTGAGCACGCAGGCGTATAAGCCCCAGTCGGGAGTCCTTAAAGGCCACAGGATCTCTTGTGCCCCACTTGAGGTTGGTAAAAACTTTGAGGTTAGCCATGTAGACCTCAGCTCTGAGAGGGCTGTTCATGGCCCATGGGATAGAAAGGATTTTTGTAAGAACAGGGATATTCCCGGTTTTGAGGGTATGTCTTCCAGGGCCGAATGCATCCACCGCCTTGCCCTTGTAAAACAATACTGCGGCCTGACTTTCCCTTACAATCAACTGTGCACCGAACTTTATTTCACCGGAGCCCTTTTCAGGTATTCTGTGAATGAGTTCTTCTCCTGTCTCATCAAACCATTCAATCATTTCCAGAAAAATCAGGTTGTCAGTTCCCATATTGCTTTTCCCTCTTATCCGATTAAATTAATGTATTTCATGCTTTGATTCATACATAGCCTTGTCAGCCCTGTCAATTATGGATTCTATGGTATCATTCTCAATTATTTTTGCTGAGCCGGCGCTTACAGCCAGGTTTATTTCTCCGTGTTTCTGGGAGACAAACCGTCTCTTCTTAAGGTTTTTATTGAATATATCAATTCTTTGTTTTGCCATCTCTTCTGAAAGATTTTCAATAATTACAATAAATTCATCGCCGCCATATCGGGCGATAAAGTCATCCTTTCTGAAGCTTTCTTCAAGGCATTCAGCAATCTTTTTTAGAACCTTGTCTCCGGCAACATGTCCGAGCTTATCATTTATATCTTTGAACTTATCCACATCAAAAACGATTATTGAAAAATCTTTTTTCAGTTCAATAAAATTATCATAGGCCTCCTTGATTTTTACATTAAAGGCAGAACGGGTGAAAAGCCCCGTAAGCCCGTCTTTCATGGCTGCCTTCTGGTATTCATTTGCCTTTACAGACATCTGCTTGGCCTTTACTTCAACCGCATTGATTCTCTGATTAAGCCTTTCTATGCTTTCCTTTGCTGCTTTTGACTTTTCCATTTCCTGTATTTTTCTTATGGATACAAGTTCCTTTATGGCTTTAAGTTTACCCATAACAGCCTCTTTTATTTCACTTATTGATGCAAAGGAATCAAATGTTTCTGTGATATTTCCAACCTGAATGTTAATATCTGATTCAAAATCTTCTATTTGCTGTATATTGGCTTCATCACCAAAATCATTCACCAGACTCTTTTCAAGTTCCTTTATCTGATTCAGGAGACCGGAGAAGGTATTGTTTATTTCACTGAAGTCCATGGATATCTTGATTTTAATTTTATCAATAAATTCAAGGAATTCATCGGTAGGTTTTTTAATGTCTATCTCGGCGGGAACACCTTTGCATTCAATCCTGATCAGATCGGCTGCTTTTTTCATATCATCGGACATAGGATAAAAATCCTCAAGTATTGCAGCCATTAATTTTTTTATACTTCGGCAGGATTCCAGGAACCTCTCTGTGAGAACTTCTATTACGTTCAGTTCTTCACGGCCGCTTTCCCTCTCCCTGGCAATGAGCTTATCCTTGATTTCATGGCATATAATTTTTATTTTTTCAATGGCCATTTCCCCTTCAGGGATAATTTCATCACGGATTTGCCTTAATTTATCAGCTATATCATCATGTCCCGCAGCCAGAGGATTGAGTGAATTAATGACCTCGATCATGAGTTCACGTTCTTCCCTTCTGGATTCAATGAGGGTAATAAAGTCTTTTTTTAACTGTGCGATTTCATCCTTTTTTTTATCCGCCATATGATACACCACCATGCCTGAAGTAAATTTAGGGGTAAACCATAAATAAAATAATACGAAACCTCTATTAAGACATATTTATACAAAAATTATGCCATGTTGCCTTATTAAATAATATGCTTCCCATGCAGGAGCAAAAAATTAGGTAGTGTCCATCCAGAAATAGTCTCTTTCTGGATGGAGCTTTCAGCAGTCAGCTATCAGCGTTCAGCCAAGTCTTTGATTTTAATGCTTTAAGCTGATAGCTGAAAGCTGATGGCTGATAGCTTCCCTCAAAAAACGAACGTTTTTGGATGGACACTAGGTAATATTAAAGCCTGTCAGGTTTCCTTTCTTTCTGCCATCGGGATATAGTCTCTTATTTTCAAACCCGTATATATCTGTCTGGGTCTCTGGATTTTCCAGTCGGGGTCTTCCATGCTCTCCTTCCACTGTGCTATCCAACCAGGAAGTCTTCCTATGGCAAACATCACAGTGAACATGTTTATCGGTATCCCAAGCGCCCTGAGCATGATCCCTGCATAAAAGTCTATATTCGGGTAGAGGTTATGGTCAATAAAATAGGGGTCTTTTCCTGCTATCTCCTCAAGTTCCATGGCAATATCCAGGAGAGGATCTTTAATGTGAAGCTTTTCTATTATTTTATGAGACCATTTTTTCATTATTCGTGCCCGTGGGTCGTATGTCTTATATACCCTGTGTCCGAATCCCATAACTCTGAACGGATCATTCTTGTCTTTTGCCTTGGCAATAAATGGCGCAACATCTCCTCCCTTTTCTTTGATTTTTGTAAGCATCTCTATTACAGACTGATTAGCACCGCCGTGTAGAGGCCCCCAGAGTGCACAGATTCCTGCAGATATGGCGGCATAAAGATTTACCCTTGCGCTGCCCACAAGGCGTACCGCAGCGGTTGAACAATTCTGTTCGTGATCTGCATGAAGTATCCAGAATACATTCAAAGCCTTTACCAGATCAGGATCAATATCATAGGGTTGTACAGGCGTCTCAAACATCATGTTTAGAAAATTGGCCGCATATGAATAATCATGCCTGGGGTAGACAACCTTATGCCCCCGTGAAATCCTGTACGACATGGCAGCCATGGTTCGTATCTTGGAAAGGAGCCGTGTGACAGTAATATTGAGCTCTTCCTCCTCTGATCTTTCAGGGATTTCCGGGTAAAAGGCCCTGAGGGCATTAACCATTGATGACAATATGCCCATTGGGTGTGAACTTCTTGGAAAATTGGCAAAAAAGTGCCTCATATCTTCATGAACCAGGCTGTTATCATTTAACATCACCGAAAACCGGTTCAGTTCCTTCTGGTTTGGGAGTTTGTCATTTATCAAAAGATATGATGTCTCAACAAATGTTGAGTTTTCTGCCAGCTGTTCTATCGGGATACCCCTGTATCTTAGTATTCCTTTCTCTCCATCCATATAGGTTATGGCGCTTTTACAGCTTCCTGTGTTGGCATACCCTGGGTCAAAGGTTATAAGTCCGGTTGATTTCCGCAGTTCATATATATCAATCGCCCTTTCGCCTTCTGATCCGGTAATAATAGGTAATTCATAGTTTTTTCCGTCAATAGTCAGTATGGCTTTTTCATCCATATTTTTGCTCCTGTCTTCTGTTTAGATTTTTTCAATGTATGATGATTCTCATAGTAATTTTTTTTTAAATTTTTTCCAATTTATTATAGCGTTATTTTGAAATAATTTTTCCGTGACTATGGGGTGTCAAAATATTGGCAGAGATTGCACGTGGCTATTTAGTGATTTGAAGATTATTTAACAAAAATTTTTCTCCATACATGTAATTCCTTGACGCATAATTGTTATCTCCATATACTCTTAATCTCTAAAAGAAATAAACATTTAACAGGAGGGCTCCCTTGCTGAATAGTATCCTTTATTTGTTTCTAATGACCGCAATCACAGCTACACCATGCGAAAAGCTAAAAGATCTTAAATTTGCTGATGCAGTAATAACCGGCTCTGAACTGCTTCCTGAAGGCCCTCCTCCGGAAAAAGACTTTCCGGGCAGCCCGGCGCCCGCTGATATCCCTGCCCATTGCAGGGTCAGTCTGGATCTTACGCCCTCTTCCGATTCTCTTATTAAAATGGAGGTCTGGCTGCCTGCCAAAGACTGGAATGGAAAATTTATGGGAGTAGGAAACGGTTTTTTTGCCGGCTCTATTCAGGGCAAGATGTTTGATATGCCTGAGGCCTTACGAAGAGGATATGCTACCGCCGGCACTGATACAGGACACCAGGAGCAGGGTGGAGACTGGGCAATAGGCCATCCTGAAAAGATGATCGATTTTGCCTACCGCTCAACCCATGAAATGACAGTGAAATCAAAGGAGATTATCAGGGCCTTTTACGGTTCCGACGCCGAATACGCATATTTTAAAGGGTGCTCCACCGGAGGCCGTCAGGCCCTTATGGAGGCGCAGCGGTATCCGGATGATTATGACGGCATTATTGCCGGCTGCTCTGCCAACCGCCATATACATATGTGGGCTGCCGGTGTTGCACAAACCGTTGACCTGTATAAATACCCTGAGAAAAGACTTTCAAAGGAAAAGGCCGGCCTGGTGAATCAGATGGTTATGGACTCCTGTGACCTTCTTAAGGAGGGGTTCCTTACAAACCCGCATTTGTGCAGGCCGGAATTTTCAAGACTTCTTTGTCCTGAGGGATCAAATGACAATACATGCCTTACCGGCCCCCAGCTAAAGACTGTTGATACATTTTACAACGGGCTAAGGAACTCAAAGGGCGAGCTGATCTTTTCAGGCCAGGCCCCGGGGAATCCTATAAGTTCCTCAGAAGGGGATATTCAAGGGCCCGGACCTGTTTTTGATATCGTGAGGATCTCATTCAATGATCCTGATCTTGACTGGCGTAACTTTGATCTTGACAGGGATATGCTTCTTATAGACAAGGCAGTGGGCTATGTAGATGCGGTAGATACTGATTTGAGTAAATTCAAAGCGCGAGGAAGCAAACTGCTTCTTTATCATGGCTGGTCAGACACCGGAATAACCCCAAAAAATACCATATGGTACTATGAAAGCATCATAAATAAAATGGGAACAAATCAGGGCGACTGGCTGCGTCTTTTTATGGTGCCGGGAATGGGTCATTGCGGAGGCGGCCCTGGAGTTAATACATTTGACTCTATAGGAGCGCTGGAAAATTGGGTGGAAAAGGGTGTTGCCCCGGATAGATTAATAGGTTACGGGGCAGAAGGCCTTTCCAGGCCATTGTGTCCATATCCCAAGTACCCTGAATATAAAGGGGCGGGTGATTTAAAAAAAGCAGAAAACTGGAATTGCATAGATCCTTCAGCCAGTAAATATAAATAGGGTTCGAAGCTGATAAAAAATGGAAAACCGTGGCAAGGTTTGGATCAACTGCCACGGTATTTTATTATTGCCGGTAATATAAATACTTAAAACTTTGTTTTTATATTGAATCAATAATTGACACATTGATCCTATTACCCTATACTCCCATCTCTAATTTTTGAATTATAACGCATATATATCATCCTTATCGATGCCAAAATAAATTTAATTTGGTAAAAGTAAAGACCTTTTATTACAGGCTTAAAAATTCAGGAAGGAGAAAATAAATGAAAGAGGTCGTAATTGTAAGCGGTGTGAGGACTCCCCTTGGCGCATTCAACGGATCGCTTGGAGAGATACCGGCTACCAGACTGGGCGCAATGGTGATTGAAGAGGCGGTGAAGAGGGCCGGCATTAAAAAAACAGATGTCAACGAGGCCATTATGGGAATTGTTCTTCCCTGCGGATACGGTCAGAACCCTGCAAAGCAGGCTGCTGTTCAGGCAGGAATGCCCTGGGAGGTAGAGGCCATTTCAGTAAACAAGGTATGCGGTTCTTCACTTAAAACCGTAATGCTTGCAGCCCAGGCCATTCAGGCGGGAGATGCGGATGTTATAGTTGCGGGCGGCATGGAGAACATGAGTTATGCCCCATATTATCTTGAAAAGGCCCGGACCGGTTACAGGATGGGAAACGGCCAGCTTGTGGATCATATGGTGCATGACGGCCTCTGGGATATAGTAAATGATTTTCATATGGGCATTTCCAATGAACTCTGCTCTGAAAAATACAATGTTACAAGGGAGGATCAGGATAAATATGCTGCCGAGTCGTATCGAAGGGCAATGGAGGCGATAAAAACAGGGAGGTTCAGGGATGAGATCATGCCTGTTGTAATACCTCAGAAAAAGGGCGATCCGAAAATTTTTGATACGGATGAATGTCCGAGGGACACCAGCCTTGAGGCATTATCAAAGATGAAGCCGGCATTTAAGAAAGACGGCCTTGGAACAGCAGGTAATGCATCTATAATAAGCGACGGCGCGTCTGCTGTTGTTGTAATGTCACGCGAAAAGGCAGAGGAGCTTGGCTGTAAGATACTTGCAACCATAGGCGCCCAGGCATCCTATGGAATAGATATGAAGTATGTTCTTGTAGCACCTATATGGGCCATCCCCAAGTGCGCCAAAAAAGAGGGGATAACCCTTGAAGATATTGAGCTGTTTGAAATCAATGAGGCATTCAGCGGATCTTCAGTAGCCATATTGAAGGAGCTCAGGCTTGATCCTGCCAGGGTGAATGTAAACGGCGGCGCCGTGGCTCTGGGTCATCCGATAGGCGCGAGCGGATGCCGTGTGCTTATTACGCTTATTCATGAAATGATAAAGCAAAACAAGAAAACAGGGATGGCGTCATTATGCCTTGGCGGCGGCGAGGCCGTTGCAATGATAGTGAAAAGATAAATAACAAGGAGGGTAAAATGGAGATAAAAACATACGGAGTTATAGGCGCGGGTCAGATGGGTAACGGCATTGCTCAGGTTGCTGCAATGAGCGGATTAAATGTTATTATGAATGATATAAACGATGATTTTGTCAATAAAGGATATTCCGCGATTACAAAAAACCTTGACCGCAGCGTCGAGAAGGGAAAAATGACAAAGGAAGAACGCGATGCCACACTGGGCAGGATAAAAAAAAGTATTGATATAAAAGATATGGCAAACGCAGATTTTGTTGTAGAGGCCGCAACCGAAAGGCAGGACCTCAAATTCAAGATTTTCAGGGATCTTGACAGTATATGCAATCCCGGAGTGATTCTTGCCACAAATACATCATCCATCCCGATCGGCAGGATAGCGGCACAGACAAAACGCCAGGAAAAGGTCATAGGTCAGCATTTCATGAACCCGGTGCCGGTGATGAAGCTTGTCGAAATCATAAGGGGTATTGCCACCTCTGATGAAACATATGAGACAACACTGGAAGTCACAAAAAAATTCGGAAAAACACCGGCCCTGTCCAATGACTTCCCCGGCTTTATAGCCAACAGAATAGCCATGCCCATGATAAACGAGGCTGTATTTGCCCTGTATCACAGCGTTGGCACACCCGAAGATATAGATACTGTAATGAAGCTCGGTTTCAACCACCCGATGGGCCCTCTTGCACTTGCAGACCTGATCGGTCTGGATACATGTCTAGCCATCATGGAAACGCTCTATGAAGGGTTCAAGGACTCAAAATACAGGCCCTGTCCGCTGCTTCGCAAGTATGTTGAGGCGGGATGGCTAGGCAGAAAAACAGGGAAGGGGTTCTATAAATATTAATAAATCCGGGGCGCAGGGCGCATGGCTCAGGGAAAAGGCTTTTCCTTGTGCCCTGAGCCTTGCGCCAGTTTGAAAATCTGATAATTTTTATATATTGGAAAAGATTAATTGTTTTAAATATTTATTGAAAGCTACCACAAATGGACTTCTTTTTAACTGAAAAACAGAATATTGTCCGCCGCTCGATCCGTACATTCTGTGAGCGTGAAATACTCCCCATTGCAAGAGAAATTGATCAGGAAGCCAGGTTTCCATGGGAAGTCGTTGAAAAGATGGGAAAGCTGGGATATTTCGGTATCCAGGCCCCCCGGGAACTTGAGGGCGCCGGAATGGATACAGTCAGCTATTGCATTATTATTGAAGAAATCTCACGTGCATGTTCGGGGCTGGGGCTTTGCGTTACAGTTCATAACAGCGTGGGTGTATATCCTCTTGTTGCCTTTGGCACGGATGAACAGAAAAAGAGATGGGTTCCGCCCCTTGCAAAAGGCGAAAAGATTGGAGCCTTCTGCCTGACCGAACCAAACATAGGATCTGATGCCTCGGGCATTGAGTCAACGGCAATAAGGGATGGAAGCCATTATATAGTAAATGCGAACAAGGTTATGGTGACAAACGGCGGTGTTGCCGATACATGCCTTATATTCACTAAAACCGATCCAACTGCAGGCACCAGGGGCCTCAGTGTAATTGTAGTTGAAAGGGGGATGCCGGGTTTTGAGATAGGGGATATTGAGGATCTCTCTGGTAACCGTGCCAACCCTGTCGCTTCAATACGTCTTTATGACTGTAAGGTCCCTGTCAAAAATCTCCTGGGCAAAGAAGGCATGGGCATGAAGATAGGCCTTGCTGCCCTTGATACAGGGCGCATCGGTATAGCAGCACAGGCCCTTGGGGTTGCTCAGGCGGCAATGGAAGAGGGAATAAAATACAGCCAGCAGCGCCGCCAGTTCGGGGTCCCTATATGTCAGCACCAGTCAATACAGAATATGATTGCGGATATGGCCACTCTGGTTGATGCTGCAAGGCTTATGGTATACAGGGCTGCTTTTAAAAGAGATAGCGGAATGCCTTTTTCAAAGGAATCCGCCATGGCAAAACTTTATGCTTCTGAGACAGCAAGTAAAGTAACTGACATGGCGTTACAGATACATGGAGGTTACGGTTATATAAAAACCTACCCGGTTGAGCGGTTTTACAGGGATGCAAGGGTAACGCGCATCTATGAAGGGACAAGTGAGATACACAGGATCGTTATTGCCCGTAGTGTGCTGGAGGAGTTTAAATAAAAATGGGCGCAAGGCACAAGGCCCAGGGTAAAAACGGTTTTCCTTGCGCCATGCGCCCTGTGCCTTGCGCCAGGTATTTAGAAGCACTAGTTTAACAAATCAATTAAGAAGTATTTCGGGAATTAAATATCATGAGCCTAAACATTATCATCTGTATAAAATCCGTTGTAACCAGTGCGCCGGGAGGGCGTGTGGTTCGTACAATGGACAACTGTATACTAAACCCCTTTGACCGGCCTGCCATTGAGATGGCCCTGAGGCTGAGAGATAAGGATGGCGGCAGTGTGACTGCCATTACTATGGGGCCTGCTACCGGGTCAATAGCCCTTTATGAAGCCCTTGCGCTTGGCGTTGACAGGGCTGTTCTTGTTACTGACCGTGCATTTGCAGGTTCCGATACACTTGCCACATCAAAAACTCTGGCTGCTGCAATAAAAAAAATTCAACCATTTGACCTTGTCATATTTGGAGCACGTTCATCTGACAGCGACACAGGCCAGGTTGGGCCCCAGACCGCGGTTCTCCTTGATCTGCCGATAATAACCGGCGTAAAAAATATCGATCATGATGGGAACATCATAAATGCTGAACGATCGATTGATGAATTTTCTGAAAAGTATTCAATGGAATTGCCGGGCGCTGTAGCAATTCATTCAAGTGCGCTAACTGCCAGGGATACGGCCCTTTCAATGGTAGAAATGGCATTTAAAAGAAGCACCATTCAGAAGTTGACTCTGGCTGATCTTGAATTGCAGACAGAAGATCTGGGTGAAAGCGGTTCTCCCACAAAGCTGGTTTCAATGACCAAAATAAAGAGAAAAAAGAAATGCGAGTTTATAGGAGGCTCTCCTGAAGAACAGGCTGAAGAGTTGGTTAAAAGGATCAAGGCGGGAGGGTATATAAATTTATGAAAAACATAAATGATATATGGGCATTTATTGACAGTCGCAATAAAAGACATCTTGATGAAAGCATAAATGTTCTTGGCGCTGCTAAAGTGCTGGCAGGGCTTACATCAGGAAAAACCATTGCCATTCTGACAGATTCCGGAACCGTTAAAAATGCGGAAGAGGGTCTTAAAGGCATACATGCCGTCCCTGTCAAAGAAGCAGTTGATATATGTATTGATAAGGGCGCAGATTCGGTAATGATCCTTGAACACCATGATCTCGATCAACACAGGCCTGATATTTATTCAAGGGCAATCTCAATTATTGTAAAAGAAAGATCACCCAAAATGGTGCTTTTCCCGCTTTCTGATTTTGGCAGGGAAACAGCCTCTTCCTGTGCTGCCCGAAATGGCTCAGGTCTTGTGGCCGATTGCGTTGAATTCAGCTTGGAGAATAATCTGATTGTTGCAGGCTGTCCATCCTGGGGAGGAGAGATCATGGCAAGGCTGACCTGGGGGAACCCTGATATCACAGGATTTGCGACGGTTCAGGCCAGCGCCTTTACGTCTGCGGAGCATAAAGGAAATCCGGGAGATGTGGAAAGGATATCCATAAAGGAAACAATCAGGTCAGACAGACTCAAAAGAATTTCCGCAGAGGTAGGACACGGAGGGCCTCGCAGACTTGAAGATGCAAATATAGTTGTTGTTGGCGGAGCAGGTGTTATAAACTCAGAAGGCTTTTCCATGGTAAGACAGCTTTCTGCCGCACTTGGAGGCGAGGTGGGCGCCACACGTCCTCCGGTGATAAACCACTGGATTGATGAGGAGCGGCTCATTGGCCAGACAGGCAAGACGGTTAGGCCGGGGCTTTTATTATCCATAGGCGCTTCAGGGGCAGTGCAGTATACAGCCGGAATAGTTGATTCAGGATATATTGCAGCCATAAACCGTGACCCCAATTCCCCTATATTTGATGTGGCTGATGTTGGCATTGTGTCTGACGCAAGAAACATAATGCCCCTGATAACAAACCGTATAAAGCAGCTTGTTATGAGGGATATTGCCGATTTTATGAATATGGAAGAGGGCGGAGGAACAGGTACAGGTCTGGGTGAAAAGATCAAAAAGATAAGAAATGCAAATGACTGGACCATAGAACACCTTGCAGAAAAGACCGACCAGACCCCTGAGTTTATACAGAAGGTGGAAAGCAGCGAGATGGTGCCGTCCGTTAGCTTTCTTTTGAAACTCTCACGGGCGCTTGGTGTAGACCCCGGGACATTTTTGAGTGATGAGGAAAAGGCCCATATTGAAGACAAGCGCGCCAAAGCTTTTATCACAAGGACAAAGAATTATGCATACCAGACGCTTACACCCGGTGCAGAGAACCAGCATCTGAGGGGCTTTATGATCACAATAGAACCAAAACAGGATCATAAACCGGTCGCCTACAAGCATGAAGGTGAAGAGTTCATTTATGTGATGGAAGGGAACCTGGAGCTGACTCTTGACAACAAAGTGAATCATCTTAAGGTTGGCGAAAGCATGCATTACAACTCTGAAATACC
>CAZSZQ010000024.1:0-11266 GCA_964610475.1 uncultured Desulfatiglans sp. | reverse complement strand
TAATTTATTAAACAATAATTTGCAGGTTTCAGTCAGTTATGAGCCTAAAAAATCTACTTCGGAACAGGAAAAAGGCTATAATAAAAAAATGGCAGGAGGGAATATTTCTCCTCTATCCTTCAGATTCGGTCAGATTTTTAACATCTGAAGCGGATCAATTCGCCAACCCCGTAGGACATTCAATAAGAGAACATACCGGGAAACTATATAGTGTGTTGATAGATGAAGGCGCTATTAACCCGGAAAACGTTGGGCTGATACTTGATGAGATATTGAGGATCATGGCTATTCAGGATTTTTCGCCTTCCCGTGCGATGAGGTATCTATTTATCTTGAAGGATATGATAGCTCAGGAATTGAAGGATATATCTGAACAGGATAATATTCTGTATTGCGAATTAGTAGAGTTATATCGCAGGATAGACGAGATAGCCTTGATCGCCTTTGATATATACTCAAAATGCAGAGAAAAGATATTTGAAATAAAGGTGGATACTATTAAAAACCAGGTATCCGGTATTCTCAGGCGGTCAGATCTTATGTGTGAAATCCCTGAATGGCTGCCTGCTTAAAAATGTGAATTTTACCCTGAGCAATAATTTTTATAATGGGACGAGGTAGCGTTAAATGAATTTTATGTTAGGCATCCTGTTTTCCATAGTCATGGTAAGTATACTCGCTCTGATTCCATGGGTCGGTGTATGGGTGTTTGATCTGCGCTTTGTTTTCGGGGTGGTTATTCCATACGTGGCAATAACTGTTTTTATATTCGGGTTTATATATAAGGTTTTAAGATGGTCGTTTTCACCTAATCCTTACAGAATTCCCACAACTGCGGGTCAGCAGAAATCATTACCCTGGATAAGACAAAACAAACTTGATAATCCCTCTTCAACACTTGGTGTTTTAGGCCGCATGTTTTTTGAGATATTTTTATTCCGTTCGCTTTTCAGAAATACCAGTCTCGAATTCAGAAAAGGACATAAGATCACCTATGAGTGGGAAAAATGGCTATGGATTGCAGCGCTTGCTTTTCACTATTCATTACTTGTTGTTGTTTTGAGACATCTCAGATTTTTTACCGAACCGATTCCGGGTTTTGTTGCTCTGATTGAAACCCTCGACGGTTTTCTTGAAATGGGCATTGCTCCTTTTTACGGTTTTATGGCTCCGGGTATTCTAATAAGCGGTTTTGTGCTTCTTGCAGCATCTGCATATCTTTTTATCAGACGTATATATTTACCGCAAACCAGATATATCTCATTACCTTCAGATTACTTCCCTCTTTTTTTAATACTAGCTATTGGAGGTACAGGCGTTATGATGAGATATATGGGCGCCTTCATGCAGTATGCCTTTAATGCAGACTGGCTTACGGTGAAGGTTGTGCAGGTAAAGGCACTCGGGATCGGTTTAATTACAGGTAATCCAATAGTGCCTGATGAAATAGGAACCATTTTTTTTATTCACCTCTTTCTGGTATGCGTGCTCCTTGCATACTTCCCTTTCAGTAAGCTTATGCACCTGGGTGGAGTCTTCTTAAGCCCCACAAGGGTTCTGGTGAACAACAGCAGGTCAAAAAGACATGTAAATCCGTGGGATTATCCTGTGCATACACATACCTATGAAGAATACGAAGATGAATTCAGAGAAAAAATGATTGAAGCAGGCTTGCCTGTTGATAAGATGCCTGAAAAAGAAGAAGCTGAAAAGGAGTAAATATGGCAAACGAACCAAAGGCTCAGGAGCTTGTTCAGATAAATCACAACCCATCCATGTTTGATAAGGGCTGGATGAATACGCCGACTCAGATTCGCCAGGGTACAGCCTGTTATGCAGGAAAACCAAAGGACCTGGAATATGTAGGGCTGCCTAACCCCAGAGAGTGGAATCCTCTGGAAGAAGACTGGAAATTACCGGAAAACTGGAAAGAAATCCTGCTTGATGGGTTAAGGGAACGTCTTGACAGGTTTCGTTCGCTCAAGATATTTATGGATATTTGTGTGCGTTGCGGGGCCTGCGCTGATAAATGCCACTTTTTTATCGGCGGTGCTGATCCCAAAAATATGCCGGTTCTGAGGGCTGAATTACTGCGGTCAGTATACAGGAAGGAATACACCCTCGCCGGAAAAATCATGGGTAAATTTGCAGGCGCGAGAGAACTGACCATGGATGTCCTCAAGGAATGGTGGTACTATTTTTTCCAGTGCACAGAGTGCCGCAGGTGTTCACTCTTTTGCCCATACGGTATAGACACAGCCGAAATAACCATTGTGGGAAGAGAACTCCTGAACCTCCTGGGCCTTAACATCGGGTGGATCTCAGGTCCTGTTGCAAACTGCTACAGAACAGGAAATCATCTCGGTATCCAGCCCCATGCCTACAGGGACATGATTGATTTCTTTGTTGACGATATAGAAGAAATTACCGGAGTCAGGGTAGAGCCCAGTTTTAACAGAAAAGGCGCTGAAATTCTGTTCGTGACCCCTTCAGGCGATGTTTTTGCTGATCCCGGCACATATACCTGTATGGGATATCTTATACTTTTCCATTATCTACAAAGCATGGGACTGGATATTACCTGGAGCACCTATGCATCTGAAGGCGGTAATTTCGGTTTTTTCACATCCCATGAAATGGCCAAAAGATTGAACGCCAAGATGTATTCAGAGGCAAGAAGGCTCGGTGTCAAGTGGATACTCGGCGGTGAATGCGGGCATATGTGGAGGGTTATTCATCAGTATATGGATACATTCAATGGTCCTGCTGACTTTCTTGAAGTGCCTGTGTCTCCTGTTACCGGCACTAAATTTGAGAATGCAAAATCAACGAAGATGGTGCATATAATTGAGTTTACAGCGGATCTAATAAAGAATAACAAACTAAAGCTGGATAAAAGCAGAAATGACCATATCATTGCCACATACCATGATTCCTGTAACCTTGCGCGGGGTATGGGGCTTCTGGAAGAACCAAGGTATGTAATAAAGAACGTCTGTAATAATTTTTATGAAATGCCTGAAAATACAATCAGGGAGCAGACATTCTGCTGCGGAAGCGGCGCAGGCCTTAACGCCGGAGAGGATATGGAACTCAGGATGAGGGGCGGGTTACCCAGGGCGAACGCGGTTAAGTATGTGAATGAAAAATACGGCGTAAACATGCTCTCAACAATATGCGCTATTGACAGGGCGGTCTTTCCTGATCTTATGTCATACTGGGTGCCTGCTGTGGGGGTAACAGGTGTTCATGAGATGGTAGGCAACGCCCTTATTCTTGATGGAGAAATAAAAAGGACGACTAACCTGAGAGGCGAAGACCTTTTGGAAGAGGGTGATGTTGTTGAAGATGATGAAGCTGAAGGGGCTGATGCCTAAGCTAATTATAGGAGGCTAAAGGATGTTTGACAGTGGCAAGATCTTGACCTTGTTGCTTATCTTTTTGGTGCTATTGCTTTTCCCGCTATGGTACCAGAAGGGAAATGCAGTTCCGGCGCCGGAACCCGAACTGACAGCGAAGGCAAAAGAGGCAGGCAGGTGTATTGAATCAAAGGATTTTATGACAACGCAGCATATGAAGATGCTGGATCAGTGGAGAAATGAAGTCGTTCGCGACGGAGAGAGATATTATACAAGTTCAGAAGGAAAGCAATACTATAAAAGCCTTCAGGTAACATGTGTGGAATGCCATTCGAACAAGTCCGGATTCTGTGACAGGTGTCATGTTTATATTGGTGTCACTCCTGTATGCTGGGATTGTCATATTGCTCCAAAGGAGGATATTTAATGGGCATTGACAGGCGAAAATTTTTAAAAATCGCAGGTGTTTCAGCCATAATGGGTATCAGCGGAAAGGCCGGCTTCGAATTAATGGCCCCTGGCGATGTTGATGCATCCACTAAAGAAATACCTCTTACCAAGGCAAATAAATGGGGAATGGTTGTCGACATGCACAAAATGACTGACAGCATTCTAAAAAAATGCGCGGATGCATGTCACAGGATACATAATGTCCCGGAATGGGGTGACACCCGTATTGAAATCAAGTGGAACTGGAGTGATACCTACAGTCATACTTTCACTGATCAAGTGCATGCGTACCTTGATGAATCTCTGCTTGGGAAAAACTATTTTGTGCTATGCAATCACTGTGATAATCCTCCATGCTGCAGGGTTTGTCCGACAAAAGCAACATTCAAGCGCGATGACGGGATAGTCGTAATGGACCCCCATCGTTGTATAGGATGCCGTTTCTGCATGGCTGCTTGTCCATATGGAGCAAGGAGCTTCAACTGGGGTGATCCAAGGAAGGCGCCTGCAGAACTGAATCCAGAGTTTCCTTTGAACCCGGGATATCCAACGAGGACAAAAGGTGTAGTGGAAAAGTGTAATTTCTGCACTGAACGGCTGGAAAAAGGTCAGATTCCCGCCTGTGTCGAGGCTGCCAATAAACAGGTCGATGAAACCCTCATCTTTGGAGATCTTTCTGATTATGGATCAAATGTACGCAAGGCGCTGCGTGAGCATTACACAATAAGACGTAAACCTGAACTTGGGACAGGTCCCAATATCTATTACATAGTATAATGAGGTAATTATGCTTGAAAAAGCAATAAAGGGAAGCGGTAAATACTGGAGCTGGATAATCATTTTACTGGCGCTTACCGGACTTGGTTTAATGTGCTATTCAATTCAATGGAGAGATGGCCTGATGGTTACCGGTATGGGAAGAGATATTTCCTGGGGTTTATATATCGGGCAGCTTACATATTTTGTTGGTATTGCCGCGGGTGGTGTTATGGTTGTGCTGCCATATTATATCCATGATTATAAGGCATTTGGCAGAATTACCATACTGGGAGAATTTCTTGCTGTTGGCGCTATCATCGTATGCGGTCTCTTTGTAATGGTTGATCTTGGTAATCTACCAAGGATGGTCAATATCATATTTTATCCAAATCCAAAGTCCATCCTGTTTTACGATATGATAGTCCTGAATGTTTATCTGTTATTAAATATTATCATCGGCTGGAATGTGCTGAGCGCTGAACATAAAGGTGTGAAATACCAGAACTGGGTAAAGGTGCTATGCTATATATCTATTCCATGGGCATTCAGCATCCATACTGTAACAGCATTTCTTTATGCAGGTATTCCGGGCAGACATTACTGGCTCACTGCGATTATGGCGGCAAGATTTCTGGCTTCGGCCTTTGCCTCAGGGCCTTCACTGCTTATCCTTCTTTGCCTTGCAGTAAGAAAATTTACTAAATTTGACCCCGGGAAAGAACAGATAAATACCCTTGGGGGTGTAATAACCTATGCAATGATATTCAACGTATTTTTCATGCTGCTTGAATTATTTACAGCATTCTACAGCCAGATTCCGGGGCATATGCATTCCATAATCTATCTGTTTATGGGACATGAAGGCCAGGGGAACATGGTTCCTTTAATGTGGACCGCCATTTTTTTTGCAGTGGTCTCACTTATATTTCTCATAGTGCCATATGCCAGAAGAAAAGAGGGCCTGTTGCTTCTGGCATGTGTATCGGTCATAATTTCTACCTGGATTGACAAGGGATTCGGTCTTGTTGTCGGCGGGTTTATACCGAATCCCTTTGACAGATATTTTGAATACAGTCCAACAATGATTGAGATCGGTATTACAGTAGGTGTCTGGGCAATTGGCGCCCTTATAGTTACGATCCTTTTCAAGATTACAACATCTGTCAAGGAGGAGATATCAGAGTAGTTTAAATAAAGCTTTTAATAAGGTGCATAAAACACTTGACACGGTTTTTTGTCTCTGTTAAGGAGTTCGAAACTATTCCTGGTTATAATAACTGTATTTATAAATGCAGGTTAATTTTAGTCCAAATTTAAAATATAGGAGGATTTCAATATGGGTTACGAAGTAATCGTAGATCATGATAAATGTGAAGGGTGTGAAGAATGCGTAGAAGTATGCCCGGTTGACGTTTATGAAATGCAGGATGGAAAGTCTGTCCCCGTCAACGCAGAGGAGTGTCTGGGATGTGAAAGCTGCGTTGAGGTATGCGATCAGGAAGCAATCACTATTAATGAAAATTAATAAATATTAATATCCCTTATAGTCAAAATAAAAAAGCCGATGTGGGTAAACAACGGCTTTTTTATTTTCTAACTGAATTTATTCTGCAGGTTTAGCTTTTTCTGAATGACAGCTTTCACATTTCTTTTCAGGGGCGTCAATTCCTTCCTTGGCCTTTTCTTTATGACAGTTTTTGCAGTTATCATGAAATGCCATCATTAGTTTTTTCACATTGCCCTCTGTTATATTGGCATCATGGCATTCAGAGCATTTTTTTACTTCATTGCCTTCTTTCCATATGTTTACACCATCTTTATAGTCATGATGGCATTCAAGACATTTTACGCCATACTCTTTGTTGTGTTTGCTATGGCTGAAAGTGACAGGCCCTTTAATATCTTTCTTGTAGTTTTTTCCATCGATGACTATTTTTTCAGGGGCATCAACAGCAAATATAATACCTGATGTGATTAAAAGTAAGAGACAGGTGAATGCGATAAGTCCATACATTACTTTTCTCATTTTTAATATAAAACCTCCTTGATTGCGTTTAAAAGGTTTCGAACTTGGAAAGGTATAATATGTAAATATGGCTTATGCTGTCAAGATATTATAATAGTTCATAATAAAGTTTTGAGTATTGGTTTTCTGATTTAAAAATGAGAATTTTCATTCTTTTCTTGATAAAAGTTATTCGAACAGGTAATACAATCCCTATTAATCAACCAGGGGGCAGTATGAAAAAAATTGAAAGGGCAATCATCAGTGTTACCGATAAATCCGGGATTGTTGATTTTTCACGAAAGCTTATGAATATGGGAGTAGAAATACTATCTACCGGCGGAACGGCAAAGGCCATAAGAGAAGGCGGTGTGAAGGTTAAGGATATTTCCGAATACACCGGATTTCCCGAGATGCTGGATGGCAGGGTCAAAACGCTGCATCCTAAGGTGCATGGCGGCCTTCTTGGCGTCAGAAGCAATCAGGAACATATCAGAATGATGAAAGAGAATGGGATTCTTAATATTGATCTCATCGTTGTAAACCTTTATCAGTTTGAAAAAACGATTGCCAGACCGGATGTTACTCTTGAAGATGCGATAGAAAATATAGATATAGGCGGCCCTGCCATGCTGAGATCTTCAGCAAAAAATTTCAACGATGTAACTGTGATTGTTGACCCGGCTGATTATGATCTGGTCTTGAAGGAGATGGCAGAAAACCAGGGTAATACACTTCTTAAAACAAGGTTCTATCTTGCAAAAAAGGTCTTTAATCTTACCCATAGATATGACGGGGCAATAAGCAGATATCTTGAAACTGTTGAACTGGACAGTTAAAACTGTTGATCATCCGGTAAACCGGTTGACCTGGTTTTTATTATTTCCCTTTTTTTTAAAAAAAAGGGGTAAAGGATGTTCTTAAATATTTAATACCCTGAAATGACCCTTTAACAGGAATAGGATCCCGATATGCCAAGAGCAGCAAGATTAGACAAGCCAGGAATATTACATCACGTGATTATAAGGGGGATAGAACGGAGGAAGATCTTCAGAGATGATATAGACCGTGAGAATTTTATTGAACGGCTTAATGATCTCCTTTTCCAAACAAAGACCCTGTGCTACGCGTGGGCATTAATGCCCAATCACGCCCATATGCTGTTAAGAAGCGGTAATTCCGGTATTTCCACCTTAATGAGAAGGCTGTTAACAGGGTATGCGGTTTCATTTAACAGAAGACACAAGCGGTGCGGACAGCTTTTTCAGAACAGGTATAGATCCATAATCTGCCAGGAAGACAGATATTTTCATGAACTTGTCAGGTATATTCACTTAAATCCCATGAGGGTAAAAATTATCAAGGATATAAAGGAATTGGATAATTATGCCTATTGCGGGCACAGTGCTTTAATGGGAAAGATAAAGAGAGAATGGCAGGATACTGAGTATGTATTGAACTCTTACGGGAGGAGAACCGGATTCTCAAGAAAGAAATACCGGTCATTTATTGAAGAAGGCATACCTATGGGAAGACGCCCCGAACTGGTTGGAGGAGGGTTAATTAGAAGTATGGGAGGATGGGGAGCTGTAAAAAAGAGGAGAATGACCGGGCAGGAGAGAATTAAGGGTGATCAACGGATATTGGGCGGGAGTGATTTTGTACTCGAAGTTCTTTCTGATGCAAAAGAAAATCTTATACAAAAAAATGAACTTATAAGCCGCGGATATACTTTTGAAAAAATTGCTGAAAGGGTGTGCTCAATATTTGAAATTGAATGGGAGTATATTGCCGGAAGAGGGAGGCAGCAGAAGAGGGTTAAGGCGAGGGACCTGTTAAGCTACTTATGTACAAATAAGCTTGGAATATCGATGTCGGAAATATCCCGGAGACTGGGTTTAACGATAGCTGCTGTGAGTATTGCCGTGAGACGTGGAGAAAAGACTGCAAAAGAAGGTAACTATATTTTGGATATTTGATGTTTTAAAATATAAAACTATTATCCCTGCTGACCCCAAGCTTTATTGCTTATTTCTATTGCAGTCTCCTGAACTCCTGTTAAAGCATCGTTTTATCTGAATATCCTTTCCGTTAAAAAGGCACGGGATATTAGTGTTTATATGTAGGCAGCGGCTTTAAAAGCCGACATGACCGCCGGGCCGACCAGCCCGGGTTTAATGGCGTCTCCAACAACAAATACCTCTGTTTCCGGTGCAGAATGCCTCAATGAATCGGCTACATCATGTCTTGATACCATGCCTATAGCAAGCAGAACCGTATCCGCCTCAAATTCAATCTTTTCTTTTGTTTTCAGGTTGGTGCAGATTACTGACTTATCCTTTACCTCATCGAGTTTATTGTTCAGATGCACCGGTATCTTCAGTTCTGTGATCAGCTCCTGTAATTCATAAGCAGCACCGCTCGCTGATCCGAAAAGATGAGCCAGGTCAGGCGCCATTTCTATCAGGCTTACATCATTACCGTGCTGCTTCAGGTCAATGGCGCATTCCACCCCTACCGCACCTGCACCTATTATAACGATCTTTCCTTTTATCCTGACCTTTCCTGTGCATGCGTCAGGGGCCCAGTGAACATGGGATTTATTGATACCCGGAAGTTTTGGAACTATGGGTCTTGAACCCACAGCGATGATGACTGCATCAAAATTTTCACTGTCAAGGATCTCTTTTGTTGCTTCGGTGTTAAGAAGCACCCGTGCCTGTGCCTTTTTTGTCTGGTATTGTAGATAAGTAAGATAATCCCTGAAATCCTGCTTGAATGGGTGTACTGATCCGGGCACTATCAAACCGCCTACCTTATCAGTCATTTCATAAAGGGTAACATCATGTCCTCGATCAATCAATGTAAGCATGGCTACAACCCCTGCCGGCCCGCCGCCTATAACAGCGACTTTCTTCTTTTTGTCCGCCTTTTTGACCCGGCCCTCAGGGAATTCCCTTTCATTGCCCAGGTATGGGTTTACAGCACAGTTAATAACAGCAGGGATCATCAGCCTTTTTCCGCAGTACTGGCAGCGAAGACACGGGCGGTGATCTTCTTCCTGGCCAAGGGCATACTTGCGGGGCATTTCAGGATCGGCAAGAAGCGGGCGGCACATGGCCACAAAATCGGCCTTTCCTGAAGCGATGATCTCTTCAGCCATGCGGATATTCATGATGGAGCCAACAGTGGCTACATTGAGGTTTGGGAATGCCTTTTTTATGTCTGCAGCATAATGGACATTATACATCCTGTCCATCATGTAGTTCTGCCACCAGTTGCGCATATATTGAAACTCTCCATGAAGGCCAGCCGATACATGCAGAATATCGAGTTTGTCTTTTATCAGGTCAATATACTTCAGGGTTTCATCAAAATGCATACCAAGGGGATGGATCTCATCTGCCGATATACGCATTTCAATTACGAAATCATTGCCGCACATCTCACGCACCTTATCCAGGACTTCAATGTTAAACCGTGCCCTGTTCTCGAGTGAACCTCCATATTTATCAGTGCGTTTATTATATAGCGGGCTTGAAAACTGGGAAATAAGGTTGCCGTGCCCGCCGTGAATCATAACCATATTGAAACCGGCCCTTTTACAGCGCAGCGAGGCAGCGCCATATTTGTAGACAGTCGATTCTATCTTGGCCTGATCCATTTCTATGGTCGGCCTTGGCTCCCTGCCTGACATTTTGGCCCGCCATTTCTCGATCGGAGGAATCAATGATGATGCACTGTATGCTGGCACACCGGTCTTGTCAGGGTCTGAATCTTTTCCGTTGTGGTTTACCTCCAGATTAGGCTGAGCGCCGAAGTCAAGGCAGGCCTCTGCATAGCGTGTCAGAGGTAGTATACAGTCATCAGTACCCAGATCAAGCTGGCGCTCTTCATCGCGCGCCTCACGGTAGTCGATCATTGAATTACCCACATTGATTACTGCGGCACCGCCCCTGGCGAAGGCCCTGAACATACCGGCAAAGTCGTTTGTCACCTTTCCGTCCTCGGTCGCGAGATTAGGCGACGGCGGTGCGAGCATGATCCGGTTTTTAAAATCAACACCCCTGATCCTTATCGGTGCAAAAACATGTCTGTATTTTGATCCCATTTTTTTCTCCTTGCTGTATTATATAGCCCAACTGATCTTTATTATCTGTCGAGGAGCGTACTTTACAGTTATCATTCCGGTCAAGTGTCATTCATGAATCGTTCAGATCCCTGCCCCGTGTATAAATTCTTCATCGAAGGGTGAAAATATACGCTGGATTTCACGCCTGTGGTCTTCAAGGTCACCTTTATGATCCATTGCTATACCCTGTGATTTTTCCACCTCTGCGAGCCTGTTTTCCATGGTTTCAAGCTGACGGCCTACAAAGCGGAATGCATCTGCAATCGGGTCAGGGAGCCTGTTTTCGGTTATCTCCTGAAGTACCTTCCCGGTAAATCCCATACCCAGCCTCGCCGGAACGCCAATAGCCACCGCACTTTCAGGGACATCCTTAATAACAAGAGATGAGGCACCGATCCTTGCCCCGTCACCGATGTGAATCGGGCCGAGTATAATTGTTCCTGCCCCGATCATTACATTATTACCGATAGTAGGGTGTCTCTTTTTCTTCTGAAGAGTGACACCTCCAAGCAACACCCCGTGATACATAAGCACATCATCTCCTATCTCCGATGTCTCACC
>CAZSZQ010000023.1:28905-30221 GCA_964610475.1 uncultured Desulfatiglans sp. | reverse complement strand
GCGGCGGCTACTATCTTTTCTTCCAGAGTGATGGGGATGTAATCTTCACCTGGCAGGCCATTTTTTATAGCCTCTTCCTTAGTTATGCCAGCCCCGATATGATTTCTTATAATGGAAATAAGATCATCGGGTAGTTCGAGTCGTTTGGCAATTTCGCAACCTGCGAGGGCGTGTGCAAGCCCATGTGTTTTTGATCTACCTATATCATGTAAAAGTGCGCCTGCCTCAATAAGGGGCATGTTTACCATGTAGCCCTGTGCAAGAAACCTTTTTCCAATGATTAAGGCAAAGCTATGAACCGCTTTCACATGGTTAAATACGTTTGCGTTTACTCCTTCATCTGTAAGGAGCTTAAGGCAGGTGTTGTAATCAGGATAAGACATATTTCTCACTGTATAAAAGTTTTTAAATAATGTAGACAGGGGTTATATCATCTGGCGCAAGGCACAAGGTTCAAGGCGCAGGGAAAACCGATCCATTTCCTTAAAAGGTTGTACATCCCTTTAAGAGCTTTTCCATCATTTCAACATAGGCTGATTCAGGAGCTACCTTTTTTATCACCCTGTAGTTTTCCTTTAATATTTCCTCTGCTTTACCTTCTGGCAGATGATTCATCCTGGTTGCGACTATTAGGCTCTCCATGACCAGACCTTTTGCTCGGTTATAAAGTTCAGGTATAATGGCTGCCTCTATATTTATTATTTCTGCATTAATAATCCGGCTCTGTGGCTTTTCAGTGCAGCCTGTAACCTTAACCTCAATAAAGGCTTCGGCATCAGCTAACGCCGGGGCATCTATCATCCTGTTGGTCTTAAACCGGATTTGATCTCTGCTGTATAATGAATTGAAAAAATACTGTGGTTCAGAAATGAGGTTAATAACAAAGGAGCCTTTATCTATAATATAGCCCAGTGTCTTTGAACTGTTGTACATCTCTACCTGTATGGATTTCATGTCAGGGGTTTTTATTCCAAAGGGTGCGGCATGGGGCATATCCCCATTGAAACACGAAATAATAATCTCATATGTCCAGTCCTTTTTAAATCCAAGGCCTGATAATGTTGCCATTATTTCTCCTGTAACTGAATTATTTAACTTCCATCCGGTTAATCCATAAGCTATAAACTAATACCAAACCCGAAGGGTATGGTAAACAATATTTTGTCTTCCAGAATACTGTAAATCGTAGACCTTATACCTGCGGGAATAATAAATTATATTGGACCAGAGCAGATTAAAGAAATAAATGCATTTTGGAGCCACTGCCAAATGAAATTATTAATCAGCGTTGTAAACGAACAGGAGGCAATAGCCGC
>CAZSZQ010000023.1:20891-28805 GCA_964610475.1 uncultured Desulfatiglans sp. | reverse complement strand
TATAAAATAAATGCTCTTTCACCCCTGGAAGCCCTGCACGCTACCGCAGAAGCAGGCTTAGATGGCTGTATGCTCGATACAATCATCAAGGAAGAGGGGGATCTTTTTTCATTTATGTCAGTGGGCCACATCAATAAATTTTTAAAATTGTGCAGAAGCAATAATCTACTTTCTGCTCTTGCTGGTTCTCTTAAGCTGGAACATCTCCCTCTGTTAAAGGGTCTTAACCCTGATATCATCGGTTTTCGTGGTGCTGTGTGCAGGGGTGACAGGGTAAATGGGATGCTGGATTCTGAGGCTGTTAAGGCTATTAAGGAGAGCCTATAATCTTATCTCTGTTTAACACGGGTACACTCTGATTCGATTTATATCCAAATTCATAATAAAGATTCAATATTGGAATCTTGAAATAAATAATTAACCACGAAACAGGCTAAATACACGAAAAGAATTTTTATTGTTACTGTTTTCCACCGTCACCGTGGGGAAAACTCGTCCTATTCCCTCTCTTTCACTCATTAAAAAACTCATGAAAATTTTTATCTAAAATATCTTTTAAGTATGGATCATAATTTAGTATCTCTGATTGGAAAGACACCTCTTTAAATTTCAAATTTTTACATGAGAAAATTAAATTGGCAAAGATAACATCTCCTTTTATTGTTTTATTAGATCCTAACTTTTCTGAAAAAATTATTTTATCTTTATATTTACTGTAATGCCATGTTTGAAATTCTATATTTGCCTTGTTTGCACAACCCATGAAAAGAATAATGTAAAAAGTAATATGAATTTTTTCATTTTATTATTCACCTCCTGTGAATTCTATTCCTCTCGTTTTAATGCTCTTTAACATGGTGCGAACCCTTACAAACATTAATCAATTCTCTCATTGTGACATAAATAAGTCAGAACCAGATATCCTTATTTCTTCAACTATCCTATTTAGCTCTTCTGCAAGATATAGAGGAAGAGATATTAATGTATAGGTGACAGGGGCACTTCCACTATTCAAACGAACAGAATGTTTAATATTAAAAATATCCGGGGGATTTAAATCAAATCGGACACAAATGGGTGCCTGCTTGGTCAAGGCAAATTGCTGAAGTGATTTTAACGCACCGCTTTTTCCGGCCTTAACCTCAACCGGGATTATCAGGTTACCGCTGGTGATAACATAATCGACCTCTGCATTGGTGGTTTTTGCTTCCCGGAGCCAATAGTTCAATACGGGAGGTTCAAATGGTTTTATTAGATGCTGTCCCACAAACTGCTCTGCAAGTTTGCCTTCATTAACTAGGGCGTTTTCTTCCAATGCCTGTAAATGGGTCCAGTCAATCCCTGTAAGATAAGCTGCCATTCCCACATCCATGAATAGCAGTTTATAGATATTCTCATTGATATCAGCCATCAAAGGAATGCCGGAGCAATGGCTGTGAAAGATCTGATGGCATATGCGCGCCTTTACCAAAAGGTCGATGACCGCCTTGACATCCCTTGATATCTCTTCCCTGGAGATATTGCTGTATTTAACCTTCTGCCCAATTATCCTAGGGATTTGCCTGAACACCTTCTGCAATAAAACCAGATCCTTTTTCTTGGCATATTTTGAAAAATCATCCTGATAGGTTTCTGCAATAGATCTGTGAACAGCAGTAACATCTGCCAAACTTCCATTTTGTGAATATGCACTAACTGCTTCCGGCATGCCTCCTACAAACAGATACTCACGTTGTCGTTTAATCAATTTTTTATGTGCAGATTCAGCCATTTTTTGATTGATATTAAACCCGGAGCAGTAAGGCGCTATACTGGGATCAACCACATTAAGAAATTCACTGAATTGAACCGGCCCCAGGTGATAATATTCAATTCGTCCAACCGGCATGGAAAAGCTATGTTCAGATAGTGCAAATTCGAGCAAAGAACCAGCGCATATAACCGCCAATGCGGGTTTGTCTTCATAAAAATACCTGAGCGCCTGGATGGCATGTGGAGTTGCCTGGATCTCATCTAAAAATAATATAGAACCAGGAGCGAGGATGCTTTTACCGGTCAATGCATCCAGTTCCCTGATAATAATATCCATATCCAATGACTTGAATATTTTATCCAGATAAAGATGCCTTTCCAGATTGATCTCATTTAATATCAGATTATGGTTTTTTGCAAATTGGCGCACCAGTGTGGATTTACCGACCTGTCTCGCACCTCTGATGACAAGCGGCTTTCTTCCAATTTTTTTATACCATGTTTCCAGATGTTTTTCTGCAGATCTTGTGATAATGTCCATAACAAACCCCTGTTTTAGACAATTATATACTAAAAATAGGGTTATATTGTCAAGCAAATCTCTATTTATGTTGAATGGGTATATCGATATGACTCAGGTTTTAGATCATTTTGAGATGTTCTAATAAGCCGGTTAACTGCTCCGGGCAATTGCCGTTTACTATCCACAGGCCGATTTCAGGAGGCTGTCCGAGATTCGATTTGTTCCTTTTATTTGATACCAGGGAGTTGTCCTCTGGTCGCATTTTAATTTTTTCCATTATTGTATAGAATTTCGGGTCAATAATATCTGTACCTTTTAATCTTTCCATGCCAACAGGCAATCTATAATTTCTGTCTTGGCCTTTTTCATAAGGTATATCAATGCTTTTAACAAGAATAAGTCTTTCTGCATTGAGGTGTCCCGTTATCCATGCTGCTATAGAATCTGAAGTGACATCCCAGGAATGGGAAAGGGGGTCTAATGTTTTTATCAGGTAGTATGGAAGGAGTACTACTGGTACCAGCTTATCCAAATATTTCTTTGCCTCATTTATATTTTCTATAGCTATGCTTCCGGGGATCAGTGAGGATAACAGGTAACCATATTGGTTCATGGCAAGGATGGCCATCCAGTGGGCAGTGTCCTGATCAATTTTGTATTTTTCTGATATAATCCTTACATCATCCGCAAAAACACTACCTCCAGGGATTATTAGGATTCTGTGTTTTTTGGCAATATCCGAGAGCCTCTTGCAGAGATCAGGCAGATTATCTCCTTTGAGAAGACTCCCCCCTATCTTGATGACTGTATCTGTCACGTTATTTGTTCCTGATAAAAAAATTCAGTAAACAGGCGGCCGCAAAGGCAGGTAAACAGTTCATGTCTCCCCCTGATTTCCATTGAATGATATTCTTGATTCCCGCGTGCCTCGCTGCCCTTTCCGCAAGAAAGGCGCCTGTGCCGGTTACAACAGCAGGTATTCCTCTCGGGAGTTCTGATGTGGCCAGTACATTTGATATTGCCTCTGAAATCTGCTCTGTCTGTTTATTACTCAGGTATCGGGCCATATCATCTATCTCATTTTCTGTAAGCATCTCAATATCTGCACATACTAACCTAGCAAGCCTTTCCCTTGCATCATTTTTTGTAGTCTCTCTTTTATCAGGTGTGGGGCATATATATGTATCAGGAGAAATATCTCCAATTATAAGATATACATCAGCCATGACAGTAAAATATTCAGCAGCAACAGGGCAGTCTCTTCCATGTATGGGAACAGATCGCACAATAGTGTTTGGGTTTGTCCTCAGAACACCGGAATATACAAGCTCGCTGTTCATAAGACGTTCTGTATCTCTCCTTCCCTTACAGATAACCTGCCCCTCTTTTATGGGGATAATATCAGTTGTTGTGCTTCCTGCATCAATCAGGATACAGTTCTTATGTAGAGTTGCCATGTATTGGGCACTTGCAAGCCAGTTGGATGCTGTACACAGGAGCGGGTCTTTTTCTGCCTCCTCCAGATTATAAAAACCCCCATCAAGGTTAAAGAAAAAAACCTGAGAATCGTGAAATGCCTTTTTGAATGCATCAAGTACAAAATGAATACCCTCTCTTTTTGTCCGAAATGCATCCGAAAGCTCGGCGGTTATAGTCACAGCATGGGAATCTTTTAATTCATTAACAAGATATTTCCAGGCCTTCATAAGCTGTTCTGCCAGATCATCAGGGTTGTGCCATATCTCAAAGGGGATACTCACAGAATTAATGACCCTTGCCATGTCCCCGTGGCACTCTGTCCTGACAGCCTTGATATTCACCCCGCCTATATCCCAGCCGTTTATTATTAACATTGATTCCATTCTGATCCCGCCGTTTTCAAATGAGGACAAGTCTCTAGAATATTCGGATCATTAATGTCCAAAAATCTATAGTGATGAATTATATAACGATTTTAAGGAATGTAGACCTGTTTTCGTCATTCCCGCGAAAGCGGGAATCCAGGCGATATTATAGAACTCAAAACAATGGATGCCCGCCTTCGCGGGCATGACGGGATAACAGAAATTATCTAAAAACCTAAAACCATAATTACGTTAATTTGATGCCACTATATTTGCAGACAATAACATAAAATATTCTATTTTGTATATGGTCATAGAAATGTAGAATCGTAAATTGATAATAACCTATTATTTCCATAAGGTTTTGACAAAGAGGATTAGTATTTTTAATATCTTAATTAATTGAAGAATTTTCATAGCGAAACTCACAGAGTTTGCAGAGAAAGATAATAACAATATCTTCTCTGTGTTCTCAGTGCTCTCTGTGGTGAATAGTTTTTAGTATTTTCAGTATTTTTATAAAGCAGGAGGTCTTCAGTCATGAAAAGCACAGTATCAAAACCGGCTGTTTATGCAATTTTATCATTAAACCTTTTTTCATTGATGTTATGTGAATGCGGCCCTAAATGGAGCGAGACTGAAAAGGACAATATAAAAATCATAACCAACAGAGGCGGTCAAACCCTCGGATATTCTTTATCCTCTGGAATAAAGATACTGACTGTTGACAGGCTTGCCTTTAAGGATCTTAACAAAAACGGTTTGCTTGACCCCTATGAAGACTGGCGCTTGTCTTTCGATGAGAGGGCAAAAGACCTTGCCTCAAAGATGTCTGTTTATCAGATAGCGGGTCTTATGCTCTACAGTGGCCACCAGGCGATACCGGGTGGGGGTATTTATCAGGCTGATACATATAATGGAAAACCATACAAGGAGAGCGGGTTGAAGCCCTATGACCTTTCAGACGGGCAGAAGGATTTTATCACTAACGATAACCTTCGCCATGTATTGATCACCAGTGTGGAGAGTCCGGAGATCGCCGCAAGGTGGAATAACAATATACAGGCATTGAGTGAGGGTATAAGCCCTGGCATCCCGGTTAATACAAGCAGTGACCCCAGGCATGAAGCAGCCTCTGATGCAGAGTACACCCTTGGCGCAGGCGGCGAGATATCAAGATGGCCGGGCGCTATCGGGCTTGCTGCTACATTTGATCCTGAACTTGTAAAGAGATTTGGGGAGATAGCCTCTATCGAGTACCGTGCACTTGGGATTGCAACCGCTTTATCTCCGCAGATAGACATTGCAACAGACCCCAGATGGTATCGTTTCAGCGGCACGTTCGGGCCTGCCCCCAAACTATCCACAGATATGGCAAGGGCCTATATAGATGGGTTCCAGACATCATCAGGAAAGAGTATTATAAGAGATGGCTGGGGCTATGAGAGCGTAAATGCAATGGCCAAGCACTGGCCTGGCGGCGGTTCGGGCGAAGGTGGCCGGGACGCCCATTTCGGGTTTGGCAAATTCGCTGTCTATCCCGGAGATAATATACAGGAACATATGGATGTATTCATAAACGGGGCATTCAAGCTTGAAGGGGAGACAAAAATAGCATCAGCCATTATGCCCTACTACACCATATCCTTTAGCCAGAACCCTGAAGGCGAGAATGTGGGTAATGCATTCAGCAGATATTTTATAACCGATCTTCTTAGAAACAGAGTAGGCTTTGACGGCGTAGTCTGCACAGACTGGGGTGTTACCCGCGATGATGCAGGTATGGCTGTCTTTGGCCAGACGCCATGGGGAGTTGAAAACCTCTCAGTTGCTGAGCGGCATTATAAAGTCCTTATGGCAGGGGGTGATCAGTTTGGAGGCAACAACGAGGCTGGTCCGGTTATAGAGGCATATGAAATGGGTGTGAAGGAATTTGGTGAAGGGTTCATGCGTAAACGCCTTGAAGAATCAGCCATAAGGCTCTTAAGAAATATCTTCAGGACTGGGCTCTTTGAAAACCCCTACCTGGATATTGAAAAGACAATAGCCACAGTGGGTAAACCTGAATTTATGATGGAGGGATATGAGGCGCAGGTGAGGTCAGTTGTAATGATTAAAAACAAAGATAATATCCTGCCATTAAAAAAGAAAAATACCGTGTATATCCCCAAAAGATATTTTCCTGAGTCTGCAAATTTCTGGGGACAGAAGACACCTGCGCGGTGGGATTATCCCATTAATATTAAAACTGCAAAAAAATATTTTAATGTAACAGGAAACCCTGATGAGGCAGATGCGGCTATTGTCATGATCAACAGCCCTGACAATGGCCCTGCACAGGGTTACAGCAAAGAGGATGCGGAAAAAGGTGGGAATGGTTTTGTACCTGTAAGCCTGCAATATGGTGAATATACAGCAACAGAGGCGCGGGAGATAAGTATCGCGGGTGATAAGCGTGAAACAGATGTGCTTAACAGGTCCTACAAGGGGAAAACTGTGGTTGTACACAACAGCACTGATCTTAATCTGGTTCTGGATACAAGAGCGGCCATGAAGGATAAACCGGTGATTGTTATTATCAGGATGTCTAACCCTGCTGTTGTAAGGGAATTTGAAAATGATGTTGATGCGCTGCTTGTTAACTTTGATGTCCAGGATCAGGCTGTCCTGGATCTTATTTCCGGAAACAGAGAACCATCAGCCCTTCTGCCCCTTCAGATGCCTGCTGATATGATCACAGTCGAAAAACAGTCTGAAGACATCCCGTTTGACATGGAGGTGCACACCGATTCAGAAGGCAACAGGTATGATATCGGATTTGGCATGAACTGGCGGGGTATTATCAGGGATAAAAGGACGGAAAGATATTGCATTTAGAAACTACTCCCTCGCGGACTCAAGTGCAGCAGAGTGTTTTAAGATATAGGGTACACCGGTCCCAAATAATACATTGGTGATTCGTGCCAGAAGCCAGAATGTTCCCAGTGGAAGAAGAATTACCTGCATAATAAAAACCGCCACATACAGGTAAGAGAGCCTGAGGAGATTCGCAACCATGCCTCCCATGTTGTTAATCATTGTCTTAAGCGCAGCCCCCATATCAGAGGTTTTCCTGTCTACAAAATCAAAACCATTTTTTATTGTTCCAATAACCCCATCGATCTCCGGCATGCTCATATCCTTAAGCCTTTCCATCTCCGGAGAAATAATCGCAAGTTCATCCCTTGCCTTTATGATCTGAGGGGAAAAATATTTATCATTCAGATACAAATTAATAATTGAAGAGGCTGGCAGACAAAGACGGGCAACTGCGAGTAGAATAATTGATTTGAGCAGTATTCGTCTTATTGCCGAAGCCCTTTCCCCCTTAAGAAAGGAAACTCCGACAAATAAGACTATTGTGAAACCGGCAAGGAGAGGCATAAAGGCTACGCATAACTCATATATTATTTTTTGAATACCCAGTGATACTATTGCTGTTATGAGGATATCAGAGGCCCTTTCCGTCATGTCGTCTAGCGGATCGAGCACCTGCCCGGCGGCCAGTGACACTCCTAAACCTGCCGGTTCTATCTGAATCTGTGATTCCTTTATAACCGATACGGATGCATTAACCACCCTGCAGACACCATAGGCCAGGCCGGCCTTTGTCATCGATTCAGAAAAGTAGGTGTCAGTGGTTTTATCCAGATATGGCAGTTTAAACCCTGGCAACATTAATAAAACAAATGCTGCAACTATAAGGAGGATGGACTTAATAATGGCTGGATTGGTTTTCATTTTTTATCCTCATCC
>CAZSZQ010000023.1:0-20791 GCA_964610475.1 uncultured Desulfatiglans sp. | reverse complement strand
CCCTGTACCAGCGCTACAGTAAGAGAATTTATCTTCTGTCTTGCGTCATTAAAAATCCCTGAAAGATTAAGCGAATGGTTTGCAAAGATGCTGTCAGGGTCACCATTAAAGACGATCATGGGTTCAAAATTGCACCTTCCAAGGTCTTCAATAATTCTGTCTACCATCGCGATACAGTTTTTATCCTGAAGCACAGAATAAAAATCCTTTTTAATGGCCTTGAAAGAGAGGTGCAGAGAATATGCCACTCCCTGGGCATAGTAAAAGTTATCGTCAATCTCATACCACGGAACCACTATGGCTGTTGCATCTTCACTGGTAACGTTTTTATCATCATTTGGTGCAGGGGTAACAGCATGGTATGGTTTGGCTGCACTGACCAGTTTGGTATTTACCCCTCCCATAAGTGAGAGGTACTGGTCCAGCAGCTGAACCAGGTTATCGGCCCTTGGATAAAATGTGGATTGCCCTGATATAAGGTTTTCATAGTACATCTCAAGGCTGTCATAACCTTCTTCCCACTTACTCTCTGAAGATGGAAACATCCATTTGTATGGGTCGTTTGAAAATGAGGTGAAGGCCTTCTCAGCATATGGGTCAAGCTTGTCTGTTGTCCGCAAGCGGGTAAGATTATCTCTTAAAACCCTTGTGTTGTATCTTACCACCTCAAGCGCACCGAGCTGAAAATTGGGCATGTTATCAAGAAATATGGTGGGCCAGAAGATATCATTCGGTATCCAATTGTCTTTCATCTTCTCAACAATGGCCTGATTGGCCTTTACAAAGTATGCCCCTTTCTTGCCCTCAGTAATATTAGTCAAATCTATGGGGTCAGGCTTGATAGAATTCTTGAACATCACAAAGAGAATAAACAGCAGGAGAACAAGGATTATCAATGCAATTACATAGACAATTTTATTTTTATCTTCCCCGAAAAAAGTTGAAACAGACAATTTATTGGCCATTATTTCCTCCATTATTGAATACAAATCGGTAGTTACTATAACAAAACCCAAAAGGTTTTTCCTTAAAAATCTTGCCGTGCCATCAGTTATAATAAGATTTAAAAATATAGAAACCAGGCTGGGTAAAGGTGGTGCCATGGTCTTGTTAAAAACTATTAATGGCAGCCTGAATATCTCAAAAAAGACTCAGGATATGGCAAACACTGTAAAAAGTTTTATAAAAATATTTCTTTTTTTTGCTCCCTGATTTGCCCTTCTTTTACCCCCGGACAGGTAAAATTTCTTCCTTCATTTTGCCAAATTCCCCAATTTTTGTAGATTTTTAAGCCCGTCACATTTTGATAATAAAAACCGGTTTCAACAGATTGTGTATATATTCCACTTTTTCTCACAACATACTGCATTTA
The DNA here is from genome assembly GCA_964610475.1 of uncultured Desulfatiglans sp. Lineage (GTDB taxonomy): Bacteria > Desulfobacterota > DSM-4660 > Desulfatiglandales > HGW-15 > JAAZBV01. Next base: position 19,419 of record CAZSZQ010000023.1, on the reverse strand, counting down.
GTAGAAAAATATAAATTTTCCCTTGACAATGGGTTATAGTGGAATATAATGGCTCAAAATGTCAAATAGTGGAAGGAAAACCATTTTTATCTATGTTTAACGGGCGATTCAGACATACCCTTGATGACAAGGGGCGGTTAGCCATACCGGCACGGTTTAAAGATATACCAAAGCTGAAGGAACAACCATCTCTTATGGTAACCAACCATATTAATTGTCTCTGGGCCTTTACCAAGGACGATTGGCGAATTATTGAGGACCAAATATCAAAATTACCTTTGATGAATAACGCCCTTAGCAGTCTTAGACGGTATTTCATAAGCGGGGCACAGGAGTGCACCATTAAACAGGGAAGAATTACTCTGCCGTCTGACCTCAGGGAAATAGCAGGGCTGCAAAAGGATGTTATGCTGGTCGGGGGCATTAAATATTTTGAGATATGGGATAAGAACCGTTGGGACGAGGAGTTCAATCGAGCCAGGGAGGATTTTCAGACATCAAGCCAGTCCTTTGCTGATCTTGGCATTTGATAGAGATGGAATATCCTCACAAGCCGGTTATGGTTATGGAGGTTATAAAACTTCTCATAACCAGGGCAGACGGCATTTATGTTGATGGTACTACCGGCACAGGAGGACACAGCGAGGCGATATTAAAAAGACTTGAAAAAAATGGCAGGCTCATCTGCCTTGACAGGGACCAGGATGCTATTGACATTACCCGAAGAAGACTTGATGCCGGGGGATTTAAAGAAAAATATAATATTATAAAGGCAAATTTCACTGATATGGACATCATTTTAAAAGAAACTGGGGTAAACAAGGTTGACGGAATTCTTCTAGACCTTGGTATGTCTTCATATCAGCTTGACCAGTCCGGCAGGGGCTTTAGTTTTAACAGAGATGAACCTCTTGATATGAGAATGGATATGGAAAGAGGAAAGAATGCCATGGAGATTCTTAATGGACTTTCCGCACAGGAAATAGAGTCAGTTTTAAAAATATATGGAGAAGAAAAGCTGGCTAAACCAATTTCGAGAAGTATTGTAAGGGAGCGGACCAAATCGCCTATAACCTCATCAGGGCGGTTAGCCGATATTGCCCGTTCCCATTATCCGGCTTCAAGGCGAGGCAGAAAAAAAGATCCGGCAACAAGGGCTTTTCAGGCTTTTAGAATTTTGACAAATAACGAAATTGAAAACTTGGGAAGTATACTGGAAAAGGCACCTGAGCTTTTGAAAAAAGGTGGAAGGATTATTTTTTTGACCTATCATTCACTCGAAGACAGGCTTGTTAAGAGGGCTATGTCGGATTGGGAAAATGTGTGCACATGTCCGCCCGATCTTCCATTATGTGTATGTAATAAAAAACAAAGGTTTAAAAGACTTAATAAAAAGGGATTACAGCCGCAGCAGGAAGAAATTGCAGCTAATCCCCGTGCCAGAAGCGCCAGGCTTAGAGGCGCAGAAAGGATCTGATATGGTACGCCCTGCAAAAGCTTCAGAAGTAAATAACAAGAGAAATACCCGTACAGGTATTAAGATAAATAACTCTAAAATAAAAAAATCCGGGTTCTATCTTACCAGCCGGCAAATCATATTAATTACATTTCTGCTGATTATGTTCATGAGTAGCAGCATCGGTTATGTCTGGTCTAATTATGAAGGCACACAAATAGGTTTTGATCTGAGTCGTCTTCAAAGGGATGAAAGAGCGCTTTTGGAGTTAAATAAAAAACTAAAAGTTGAACTGGCCACTTTAAAATCTCCTCAGAACCTGGAAGTGGCCGCGCGTTCGTTAGGGCTGAAAGATGCCTCTCCTAAACAGATTGTTATTTTACCATGAAGGTAAATGAAAAAAAGTGGATCAGATTCCGTATTTATCTTGTAGCTGTTTTCTTTTTGTTTTCTTTGTCGGCAGTACTTTCAAGAGCAGTACAGCTTCAGGTTTTTGAAAAAGACAGGTTACAGAAAATGGCAAGGGACGGGTATCACAAAATAGTTCCCCTTCCACCCAAGAGAGGGTCAATATTTGACCGGGATGGTTATGAGCTGGCTGTAAGCCTTGAGGTAGGATCGGTATATGCTGAACCAAAGCGGATAACCGACAGGACCGGTACTGCAAGGCAACTTGCACTTCATCTGGGGATGCCTTTTAAGCGTGTTTTATCGCTAATAAAAAAGGACCAGAATTTTGTGTATATAAAAAGGAAGATATCTTCAAATAAAATCGACCAGATTAGGTCTTTGGGTCTTGAAGGCATTGGGTTCACTAAAGAAACAAAGAGATTTTTTCCAGGCAAAGAAATAGCAGGTCAACTGCTGGGGATAGTCGGTAATGAAAATCAGGGGCTGGAGGGGATAGAAAAAAGGTATGATGATCTGTTAAGGGGAGAGGCCCAGGTACTGGTGCAGATGAAGGATGCAGTGGGGAGGCCTTTTTATATCAGTAAACCGGCCGAAGAAAAACGGGACACACATAACCTTATACTTACTATTGATACTGACATTCAATACAAGGCTGAACAGGCTCTGGAAAAGGCGGTTATAAAATCAAAGGGCAAAAGCGGACAGTGTCTGGTAATGAATCCTGAAACAGGAGAGATACTTGCCATGGCAATTGCTCAGGGATTTAATCCCGGTTCCAACACAATATACCCGGCATTTAATCCCAATATATTCCGGGAGTATAAACCTAATGCATGGCGTAACAGGGTTATTGCAGACTGTTTTGAACCAGGGTCAATCATGAAGGCATTTCTTTTGGCAGCGGCTCTTGATGCAAAGGTTGTAACTCCAAATACACAGTTCAATTGTGAAAACGGTGAATACAGGATTGCCAACAGGAAAATACATGACACAAAGAAATATTCCATGCTCACGGCGGCAGATATTATTGTGGTTTCAAGCAATATCGGGGCATACAAAATAGGCAATGAACTTACCTATGAAAATTTTTATGAGTATCTGGATAAATTCGGATTTGGCCGAAAAACAGGGGTTGAGTTAATAGGAGAACGTGATGGCCTTATAAGAAATCCTAAAGGACTGGGCCCGGTTGAGCGGGCAAATGTATATTTCGGGCAGGGAATGACTGCTTCAAGTATACAACTTGTGACTGCAATGGCAGCTATAGCAAACGGCGGACAACTTATGAAACCCTATGTGGTCAAAGCAGTGACAGATGAATCAGGCAAGACAATAAAGGAATATCATCCACAGCTTGTAAGGAGAGTCATTTCCCCTGACACAGCAAAAACCTTATCCAGGATACTTGAGGAGGTTGCTACTGAGAGAGGGACTGCTGTGCACGCTGCCATAGATGGGTACCGTGTTGCGGGTAAGACCAGTACCGCTCAGAAGGTTGATCCTGAAACAGGGAAATATTCAAACAGAGATTATGTTGCTCTGTTTGTGGGTTTTGTGCCTGTAAACAGGCCAAAGCTCGTAATCCTTGCTATGATTGATGAACCAAGAGGCATCAGATATGGCGGTCTTATTGCAGGGCCTGTTTTTAAAGAAGTAGGGCAATGGGCGCTAAGTAATCTCAGAGTGCAGCCGCAGCTCATACTGGCCGAGAACGAAATTGTTACGGAGGTTAAAAAGACCTCTCCCGATAAAAAGATTATACCTTCTGTAGAGGCAATAGAGATCAATGAGATGGAAACAGGAGAAAATCTGCTTCCTGATTTCAGAGGTTCTACAATGCGCGAAGTACTTAAAAATATCAGCGCCCTCGGCCTTGATATAACATTTGAAGGCAGCGGAAGGGCATTTGACCAGGAGCCTGCGCCGGGAGTTCTAATGGATAAAATCACCTCTGTTAAGGTGGTTTTCCGGCCTCCGGCATATTAAGTGAAAAAGATGTTGTGAAGATTTATTTATTTTTATATCAAAGGCGGTTTTTTCAGGGGTAATTACAAAAACATGAAACTTTCATTATTACTTGAAGCCTTGAATAAACACAAACTGACGGGCAATCCCGATCAGGAAATTACCGGTCTAAATTATGATTCGAGAAAAATAAAAAGCGGAAATCTATTTGTGGCAATAAAAGGTAATTTGCTCAATGGACATGATTATCTTGCCACCGCCATAGAAAAGGGTGCAAAGGCAGTTATGGTTGAGGAAGAGAGTAGTCTTCCATCTGATATTTCAATCATAAAGGTATCAGATTCCAGGAGAGAATTATCCAGACTGGCAGCCAGATTTTATAATTATCCATTCAGAGATATGGATATTATCGGAGTTACCGGAACAAACGGAAAAACAACTGTTACCTACATAATGGAATCCATTCTTACTGCAGCAGGGAAAAAGACAGGAGTTATAGGCACTGTCAACAACAGGTTTTCGGATAAAATAAAATCATCATCTGTAACCACTCCCGAATCCCTTGACCTTATGTGCATTGCACGTGAAATGGCAGATGAAGGTGTAACAAACCTCATAATGGAGGTTTCATCACACGCCATACACCAGAAAAGGACAATTGACCTCCCCTTCAGGATTGCCATATTTACCAACCTCTCAAGAGATCATCTGGATTATCACCAGACCATGGATAGCTATTTTGAGGCAAAGAGTGAGTTGTTCAGAAACCTGCCGATGATAGTGCACGGAGAAAAAAGCTTTGCTGTAATTAACATGGATGATCCGCGTGGTGAAGCTCTGTGCGAAATGATTTCAGCCAATGTAATGACATATGGTTTAAAAGGCAACCGGGATATTACAGCCAGCAATATAAAGGCTGATATGGAGGGTTTGAGTGCAGTGATTCATACCCCCGAAGGAAGCATTAAAATCAAGTCACCCCTGATAGGCGAGGTTAATATTTATAACATCCTCGCATCTGCAGGGGCTTCACTGGCATCGGGTATTGCTCTTGATAAGATCGCTGAAGGCATTGCCAACCTAAAAAACGTCCCCGGAAGGCTTGAACTGGTGCCCAATAAAGCAGGGCTTTCTATTATTGTGGATTACTCTCATACACCGGATGCCCTGCTCAAGGCACATATTAACCTTCGCCCATTTGTAAAGAACAGGCTGATAACCGTTTTTGGATGTGGCGGCGACAGGGACAGGGGAAAAAGGTATGACATGGGGCTCATTGCCGGGAAGCACAGTGATATTGTTGTAATAACATCTGATAATCCACGGACTGAAGACCCCGATTTTATTATAAGTCAGATAGAAAAGGGGATTATTGAATCTGGAATGATCCAGTCAGAATGGCCTGAGATTAAAAAAGGGACATATATTATTGATTCAGATCGCGGCACTGCCATTAAAAAGGCCGTAGCCCTTGCGGATAAAAACGATACGATCCTTATTGCAGGAAAAGGCCATGAAGATTACCAGATAACAGGATCAACCAAAAGACATTTTGACGACAGAGAAGAGGCCCGAAAGGCAGTGAATAACCTATGACTGCGATCTGGAAAGATATAACCGTTAAAGAGTTTATGTCCCACGCAAATGGAACGCTTATTTGCGGGAATCCCGGGACAGTTATATCTGGGGTGAATACAGATACCAGAGAGATAAGAAAAGGTGAAGCCTTCATAGCCCTTAAAGGTGCAAATTTTGATGGCCATAATTTTGTCAAGCCCGCTGCTTTAAAAGGGGCTGCGTGTATTGTAGTTGATAATGAGAAAAAAGTCCCGGAAGATATCAATACTGCTGTTATCAAAGTAAAAGACTCTTTGACTGCTCTCGGGGATTTTGCAGCCTGGTTTCGGCATCAACATGACGTAAAAGTGGTTTCCATTACTGGAAGCATGGGCAAAACAACCACAAAGGAAATGACCTCATGTATCCTTGAAATGGGAAGCGAGACGCTGAAAAACCATGGAAATTTTAACAATCTGGTCGGGCTTCCGCATACTCTCCTTCAGCTTAAAAAAAGTCATAGGAGAGTAGTGCTGGAGATGGGTATGAACCATTTCAATGAAATAAGGAGGCTTACACAGATTTCGGATCCGGATATCGGTTTAATAACCAATATCGGACCGGTTCACCTTGAAGGAGTAAAGGATCTAAGCGGTGTTGCCCGGGCAAAGACTGAAATGATTGAAGAGATCCGACCTGAGAACATAGTAATACTGTTTGGCGATGACAAAGTTTTAATGAGTGAGGCATCCCGTTTTAAAAGAGAATTTTTTACCTTCGGACTAAATCCGAAGAACGATGTGTCTGCAATTAACATAGAGGCTTTAAAGGATGGAGGAACAAAGTACAGGTTAAAATACAGGAATGAATGTATCCCTGTTGAGCTTTGTGTTGCAGGTATTCACAACCTGATCAATTCTCTGGCAGCGGCCTCTGCTGCCATCTGCATGAAGGAGAAATTCGAAAATATCGCTGATGGGCTTAAAAGATTCAAAGGGATAAAGGGCAGGCTGATTACCGATGTTCTTCTTGATGATATATTATTGCTGGATGATACATACAACTCAAATCCATCTTCACTTAAAGCCGCCCTTGATGTGGCTAAGGAAAAGGCAGGAAACTCAAGACGTATAATAGTGGGGCTGGGTGAGATGCTGGAATTGGGTGATGAAACTCAAAATGCGCACATTTATGCCGGTAAACTTGTTGCAGAAAAGGGTGCAGGGCTTCTGTTCGTTATTGGTGAACATGCTCAATATGTGCTTAGAGGAGCAGTAGAAGCGGGTTTACCTTCTGAAAAGGCCATTGAGATAAAATCTCAGAATGACATGATTGATAGAATAAATGATGTCATGGAAAAGGGTGACCTTGTTCTCCTCAAAGGGTCCCGGATGATGGGGCTTGAAAAAGTTGCACAGGGACTGAAGGATAAAAGGCAAAAGGAGGTGCAGTATGATTGAAAAATCAAAGGAAATTATGGTTGTGGATGATGAAGCCGGAATAAGGGCTCTTTTATCCGATGCCCTTATACAGGGAGGGTATAGTGTTACCCTTGCTAAAGACGGTAAAGATTCACTGCGACAATTGAATAAACGAAGATTTGATTTGCTTATAACAGATATTAATATGCCCCGGTTGAGCGGTCTTGAACTAATCAGGATGATGAAAAAAAAGCGGCGCAGGGAAAAGGTTATATTGATCAGTGGAGAACCGGTGGATAAAAACCTTCTTAATAAGGAATCCATGCCGGTATTTGCACAACTTAAAAAACCGTTCAGAATGAATCTGTTTATGGATACGGTTATTTCTGCACTTGAAACCAAGGGCTATCAATTGAAAAGAAAAAGAAATGCTGCATAAACTGATATATTTCTTTCATATGGATTATTCCTGGCTGAATGTATTCAGATATCACTCCTTCAGGACTGTTCTGGCCACACTTACGTCAATTTTATTTTTTATCCTTTTTGGTGAATGGGCGATCAGAAAACTCGGCTCAATGCAGCTTAAACAGTATATCAGGGTTGATGGTCCTAAAAACCATCTGGGGAAGGCCGGAACACCAACCATGGGAGGGTGTATAATAATAACGGTTATCATAGCATCTGCCCTTTTATGGGGTGAATTGAACAACATATATCTGTGGCTTATTGTATACGCGGCTTTTTTTTTCGGATTAATCGGGTTAAGGGATGATGCCTTAAAGATAACCAGAAAAAGCAGTGATGGCCTCAGTGCAAAAGGCAAGCTCCTTCTCCAGTGTCTTATAGCCCTCCCGATTGGGGTGGCCCTGTATTTTTATCCCGGGTTCGAAACGCAGCTTAATGTGCCTTTTTTTAAAAATTTCACCCCTGATCTGGGTATCTGGTATATCCCTTTTGCAGTATTTATTATTGTTGGATTTTCCAATGCGGTTAATCTGACGGACGGCCTTGACGGTCTGGCAATCGGTCCCATTATAATAGCTTTCATGAGTTATATCGTTTTTTCATATCTCTCCGGTAATGTAAGATTTGCCTCTTATCTGCTTATTCCTTATGTCCCCGGCAGCGGGGAAATGGCTGTCCTCTGCGGGGCGGTTGTTGGCGCAGGGCTTGGATTTCTATGGTTCAACTCCTACCCTGCTGAGGTGTTCATGGGGGATGTGGGGTCACTTCCTCTTGGTGCGATTTTAGGGACTGTAGCGGTAATTGCAAAACAGGAGGTGACTCTTTTACTGGTGGGAGGGCTTTTTGTATTTGAGGCCTTATCGGTGATATTTCAAGTGGGGTATTTCAAGATTTCCGGGGGACACAGGATATTCAGGATGGCGCCCATTCATCACCATTTTGAACTCAAAGGGTGGCCCGAATCAAAGGTCACGGTACGTTTCTGGATAATAGCAATAATACTTACTCTTTTATCAATGAGTACTTTAAAGCTCAGGTAATATGGAATTTAAAAGTAAAAAAATTCTGGTAATAGGTTTTGGAAAATCCGGTATCTCGACAGCCAGGTGTCTTATCAAGCGGGGTGCAGAGGTTACAATAGGAGACATGAAACCGGAATCTGAGCTCGATAGAAATTCCCTGAGAGAGATCAGGGAGTCTGGGATAGACCTTGAACTGGGCGGACACAAAATCGATACCTTTTTAAACTCAGATTTGATTATCGTAAGCCCTGGCGTGCCTCTTGATATTAAACCTTTAGCTGCTGCAAGAGATGCAGGAGTCCCCATCTCAGGGGAACTTGAAATAGCCTCAAGGCTGTTTGACACACCCATCCTTGCTGTAACAGGGACAAATGGCAAAACAACAACCGTGAGTCTAATTGACGAGATATTAAAAAAGTCAGGGAAATCCGTTTTTACGGGCGGAAACATAGGGACACCTCTTATGGATTATGTTTCAAGTGGAATGAAAGCCGATTATGTCCTTGTTGAGGTAAGCAGTTTTCAGCTTGATACAGCAGAAAGATTCAGCCCCTTTGTATCTCTGATACTTAATATAACCCATGATCATCTTGACAGATACGGGAGTTTTGACGCCTACACCAGATCAAAATACAGTATCGTGCAAAACCAGAGAGAGGGGCAGTATGCTGTTTTAAATGATGATGATCCTTTACTGCATGATTTTATACCTGAAAGAGGAGTGTCGGTGCTGCGTTATGGCATTAAAAAGTCAGAGAGGCTCAATGCATATATAGAAAGAAACAGGCTTATATGCAGCATTCCTGAAAAAACGGAGTACTCTTTCAGTCTGGAAGGGTTTCTGCTTCCGGGAATGCATAACTTAAGTAACCTGATGGGGGCAGCGCTTGTTACCCTCTGTGCAGATATTGATGCAAAATATATTCAGCAGACAATGCTTGATTTTAAAGGACTTCCCCACAGGATAGAGCATGTGGCAAAAATCGCCGGTATAGATTTCTATGATGATTCAAAGGCTACCAATGTTGATGCAGCAGTAAAATCAATTGATGTGTTTAAAAGGCCTTTGGTCCTTATTGCAGGAGGGATCCATAAGGGCGGAGGATACGGTCCGCTTTTAAAGGCATCCCTCAAATATGTTAAAAAAGGCATCTTTATTGGTGAAGCACGTTTCAGGTTGGGTGATACATTCAAAAACAATCTTCCATATGAGTATGCAGAGGACATGGGAGATGCTGTTAAAAAAGCATTTTCGGCGGCTGATGAAGGGGATGTGATACTTCTGGCCCCTGCATGTTCCAGTTTTGATATGTTTACTGATTACGGTCATAGAGGCAGAGTGTTTAAAGAAAAGGTAGAAGGTCTTAATAATGGTTGAAAAGAAAAATACAACCGGAGGATATGATCTTTTTATCCTGGTTCCAACTGTAATACTTCTGGCAATAGGGCTTGTGGGTATATATAGCTCAAGTTCATTTCTGGCAGATCATAGATATCAGGATAGTAATTTTTACCTTGAAAAACAGGCTTTTTTTGTGCTGATAGGAATCTTTCTTTTATTAATAATCAAAAATATTCCGGTGGAGAAATATAAAAGCATTGTGTATCCGATCCTCTTTATCAGTTTTGCATTACTTATTATGGTTTATATTCCAGGTATCGGGAAAAAAGTTGGTGGTGCATACAGGTGGATAAGATTGGGTCCAATCGTTCTTCAGCCCTCAGAGCTTGTCAAATTGTCTCTGGCAGTATACATGGCCTATTCCATGTCAAAAAAAGGCAATTATATGTCGAGTTTTTCAAAGGGGCTATTGCCTCATCTGATGATTGCCGGGACATTTATGACCATGATACTGCTCCAGCCGGACCTTGGAACAACAGTCATAATAGGCTTCTGGTTACTTATCCTGCTGTTTGTCGCAGGAATGAACATCATCCACCTTCTTTCGATGGTGATTATTTCATGCCCTGTGGTCTATTATCTTATTACTCATGAGCAGTACAGAATCCACCGCCTTATGGGTTACTTGAAACCATGGGAAGATCCTCAGGGGGTAGGCTTTCAGATTATTCATTCCTTTCTGGCCTTTGGTTCAGGAGGAATTTTTGGTGTGGGGCTTGGTAACAGCAAGCAGAAGCTGCTCTATCTGCCAGAACCCCATACTGATTTTATACTGTCAATACTCGCCGAAGAGCTTGGGCTTGTTGGAGTTGCCTTTATCATAATGTTGTTCTTTATTCTCATAATAAGGGGGATAAAAATTGCACTTGATGCCTCTGACCTGTTCAGCAGCTATCTGGCACTGGGGATTACCATACTTTTTGGGCTTCAGGTAATAATAAACATGGGGGTTGTGATGGGGCTTTTGCCGACAAAAGGTCTGACACTGCCCTTTCTTAGCTATGGGGGGTCTTCTCTCCTGGTTAATCTTATAGGAATGGGCATGTTGATGAGCATATCGGCGAGGAAATGAAATACGGTGCAAGGTTTATGATTGACAATAGGGGGATGAGGGTCAAATAGAAACAGTAGAGAAAAAAGTCAGGGTAATTATAGCAGGCGGAGGTACCGGGGGGCATCTGTTCCCTGGGATAGCTGTAGGTAATGAGTTTAAAAACAGATACCCTGGTGCGGATATACTCTTTGTGACAGCAGGAAGGGAACTGGAATCACAGATACTTAAAAAGGCAGGATTCAGACAGGAACGTCTTACAGTAGAGGGCATCAAGGGGAAGGGATTAATAAAGACTTTAATATCAGTGCTCAAACTGCCCGGAAGTCTTTTTCAGTCAATGAGGATAATTAGAAAAGTATCCCCTGACATCATTCTTGGGGTTGGAGGATACTCATCAGGCCCTTTGTGCCTTTCAGGTAAATTAATGGGAATCCCGGTTGTCATACATGAACAGAATTCGTTCCCGGGCCTTACAAACAGGATGTTAAGCAGAGTAGTTGACGAAGTTTTTATATCTTTTGAAGAAAGCAGGGAGCATTTTTCTGCCAGAACAATAAATCTGACAGGTAATCCTGTGCGTGATGTTTTTACCAGGGGAGCAAAACCAATATCCCCTGAAAAGGATGAATTTACAATATTTGTAACAGGTGGGAGTCAGGGTGCTGCTGCGGTAAATACTGTTTTTATTGAGGCCTTAAGCATTATGAAAGAGAAGGGAATAATTCCTGTGGTTATTCACCACACAGGGCACCTGGATTATGAAAGGGTTAAAAAGGAGTATGACAGGAGGGATTTAAGGGGGGTAATAACTCCTTTCATAGATGATATGAGGGAGGCCTATGAGACCTCAGATATCTTTATAGGGAGGGCTGGTGCCGGCACTATATTTGAGCTTGCGGTAATGGGAAGACCCGCTATTCTTATTCCGCTTCCCAATTCCGCAAACAACCATCAAGTGTCAAATGCCATATCCCTTGTAAGGTCCGGCGGGGCAATAATGATGCTGCAGGATGGGCTTGAGGGAGAAAAACTTGCAGAAAAGTTGATGGAACTCGCTAATAACAGGTCCATGCTTGTAAATATGGGGATCAACAGTATGAAGGCGGCAAAACCCGATGCAGCAAAGGTTATTGCGGACGAGATGTGTAAACTGATAGGAAAAAACTAAATAAAAAAATGAAAACATTTGAAAAGACAAAACATATTCATCTTGTAGGTGTCGGCGGTATAGGTATGAGTGGCATCGCTGAGCTGCTTTTAAATCTTGGGTACAAGGTAAGCGGCAGTGATATCAGAGATTCAGCCGCATCTGCCAGAGTCAAGAGACTTGGAGGCAGAGTGTTTTTAGGTCACGATGTCAAAAACATTGAAGGCGCCGATGTTGTTGTATATTCATCAGCCGTCTCTCCTGATAACCCCGAAATTGTCGCCGCAACCTTAGGTTTTATCCCGGTTATCCAGAGGGCTGAGATGCTGGCCGAGCTGATGCGCCTTAAATATGGCGTATCCATTGCCGGTGCACATGGAAAGACGACAACAACCTCAATGGTGGCCTCAATATTAACCGCAGCCGGGCTTGATCCCACAGTACTTATTGGTGGAAGACTTGATATATGGGGAGGCTCAAATGCAAAACTGGGGCAGGGGGATATCCTTGTTGCTGAGTCTGATGAAAGCGACGGGTCATTCATGATTCTTTCCCCGACTATTGCAGTTGTTACCAATATAGACCGTGAACATATGGATCACTATGGTGATATGGAGACCATCAGAAATACTTTTGTCAGTTTTATAAATAAGATCCCTTTTTATGGGACTGCAATCCTGTGTCTTGATAATGAAGAGATACAAAATATTATACCCAGGCTTAAAAAACGATATATCACCTATGGGCTTACCTCCCAGGCCGATTTGAGGGCAAAAGATATAATCAAGAAGACTTTCAGCTCTGATTTTGAGGTTTTTAACAGGGGTGAAAGTCTTGGCCGGATATCAGTAGGGATGCCCGGAACACACAGCGTGCTCAATGCGCTTGCCGCTGTAGGAGTCGGCCTGGAACTTAATATTGGTCTTGAAGAGATAAAGAGAGGGCTTTCTGATCTTGGCGGGCTTGCAAGGAGATTTCAAAAAAAAGGAGAGGTAAATGGCATAATGGTGATCGATGATTATGGCCATCATCCCACAGAGATCATGGCAACCCTTGATGCGGCAAGGGGCGCATGGCCTGAGAAGAGGCTGATTGTTGTTTTTCAGCCCCACAGATACACAAGGACCAAAGAACTCTATGACCGTTTTGTAATAAGTTTTAATCATTCGGATGTGCTCATTATTGAGCCTCTCTATCCCGCAGGCGAAAAGCCGATAGAAGGTGTAGATTCAGAGTGGCTCTATAAAGGGATAAAGGAGCATGGACATAAGGAGGTATATCTGGCAGAGGGCCATGATCATGCATTATCATTATTAAAGAATATTATAAAGCCGGGCGACAGGATTATAACCCTTGGGGCGGGAGATGTGTTCAGGGTTGGCGATAGCCTTCTTGAAACACTGAAAAAAAATTATATGGCAAATAATGAATGATAATCAGAAGGCTGGACTTGTAGAACTATTAAATGATTCGGTTGTTTTTGATGCCGCCATGGCTTTATACAGCTCTCTGAAGGCAGGAGGAAAGGCAGGCGCAATATGTTTCATAAATGATCTGCCGATTCTTACAGGGGTTATAGGTTTTCTGGATAATGAATTGATCCCATGGATTGCAGTAGGAAAGGGAAGTAACCTGCTCGTAACAGATAAAGGTATAGATGGCGCAGTTATTATCCTTAAAGGGGAACTGGCTCAGATCCAAAGCAAAAGTGGTAATATGGTTATGGCCGGCGCAGGGGTTTCAAACAGAGAATTAATAAGATACTGCATACAGGAAGGGCTTTCGGGTATGGAATTTCTGGCAGGGATACCAGGGACGTTAGGCGGGGCCGTCATGATGAATGCAGGCGCCTATGGTGAAGAGACCGGAGCCTGTGTAGAAAAGATCGGGCTGGTAACTTCATACGGAAGAAAAGAGGAGCTTGACAGTTCACAGATTTCTTTCTCATACAGAAAGACATCGATAACAGAAAAATCGGTTATATACAGCGTTACTCTGAGGCTTAAAAATGATGATAGATACAGGATCAGGGAGAGAGTAGAAAAAAATATAACCCGGCGTAAGGAAACTCAACCCCTTGATTTGCCAAACTGCGGGTCTGTTTTTAAAAATCCTCCCGGAGAATATGCTGCGAGGCTTATTGAAGTCAGCGGTCTCAAAGGAATGAGTATAGGCGGGGCAATGATATCACCGAAACATGCCAATTTCATAGTAAACACCGGAGAAGCAAAGGCATCCGATATTCTTGAGTTAATATATTTTGTAAGAAATAAAGTCAGAGAAGATACAGGTATATTGCTTGAAACAGAGGTAAGGGTGGTTGGTCAATGAAAAAGAGATCCATATTATCAGGGCAATCCGTTGAGAGAAGGCATCCTAAAGAATATTTTAAAATTTTCAGGATATTCAAGAACCTCTTCGTAATGTCCGTGAAGATATTGTGTCTCTGTATGGTCGTTGTGTCCATAAGTGTTCTATTCATCTATTGTTATCAGTATCTGGTTTCATCTCCCTATGTAAGGCTTGAGGAGGTAAGGATTACAGGTGTGGATGAAAAAATAAAACGCGAACTTATTGAGATATCAGATCTGGATAGTGATCTATGCCTTTTGACAATAGATCTCAGGGAAATAAAGCAAAAGATGGAAAGTCATCCCTGGATAAGAAATGTGGACCTGGAAAAAAGTTTCCCAAATCTTTTACTTGTTCGCGCTGAAAAAGAATCTCCATATGCAATAGTTGTTTTAGACAGGCTGTATTATATCAACAGATGGGGAATTCCTTTCAAAGAGCTGGAATACAAGGATGATAAGGATTTTCCTGTAATAACCGGGATATCATACAAGAGCAATGACCGTGATCATCTTATGAAACTTGCAGCAGGCATTCTGTCTGCCTTTGAATCTGATAAAGGTGCATGGTCAATGGGAGACTTGAGTGAACTCCATTTTGAAGAAGGTAAAAAAGTGTTCCTCTATTCCATCTCGATGCCGCTGGTGCTCAGGATGGGATATGAGAATATTGATGTTAAAAAGAAAGAGCTGAGAAGAATACTCAGTCATCTGAAGGAGACAGGCAGAATAGATATGGTAAAGGCTATTGACCTGAATTATTCTGATGGCGCAATAGTCTCCTTCAAGGATGCGGTTTAACCATTTTAAAAGGAATAGGGCAATGCCGGGTAATATAATTGTAGGTCTTGATATTGGTACAACAAAAGTATGCGCTGTAGTTGGCGAAGTGGTTCATGATACCGTCGAAATAATAGGCGTAGGCACTCACCCTTCTGAGGGCCTCAGGAAGGGCGTAGTAATTAATATAGAAAAAACCGTAAACTCCATCAAAGAGGCAATAGAAGAGGCTGAAACCATGGCCGGATGCGAAATCAGTTCAGTATATGCCGGGATTGCGGGCGGACATATAAAAGGTTTTAACAGCCATGGCGTTATAGCCCTTAAGGAACGGGAAGTCACCCGGAAAGATATAGAAAGGGTTATTGAGGCAGCCAGCGCCGTGGCAATCCCCATGGACAGAGAAGTGATTCATGTTCTTGAGCAGGAGTTTATCGTAGATGATCAGGACGGCATTATGGACCCCCTTGGAATGTCAGGAGTCAGAATGGAGGCCAAAATACATATTGTGACCGGTGCGGTGACCTCTGCTCAGAATATAATCAAATGCGCAAACAGAGCAGGGCTGGATGTTCATGACATAGTACTTGAACCGATAGCATCAAGCGAGGCGGTACTTACAAATGAAGAGCGTAATCTCGGGGCAGCCCTCATCGACTTTGGAGGCGGGACTACAGACCTTGCAGTTTTTTCAAGGGGCGCAATCAAGCATACTTCAGTGCTTGCCCTTGGAGGTGATAATCTTACCTATGATATTTCCATTGGAATAAGGACAGCTACAGTAGAAGCGGAAAAAATAAAGATGAAATATGGATGCGCCCTCACATCCATGATAGGAAGTGATGAGACCATAGAAGTACCTGGTGTGGGAGGCAGGGGACCGAGGGTCCTTCCCAGACAACTCCTTGGAGAAATACTTGAACCGAGGCTTGAAGAAATATTTACTCTAGTCCAGAGTGAGTTGATAAGGTCAGGTTATGAGGATGTTATTAATTCAGGTGTTGTAATTACCGGAGGTTCATCAGAACTTCAGGGGGTGCCTGAACTGGCGGAACAGATATTTAATGTGCCATGCAGGATCGGTTTTCCCGAGAGGATTGGCGGACTTGTTGAAGTGGTTAACAAACCGATGTATGCGACCGCTGTGGGTCTTGTGTTATATGGAGCAAAGCAGAACACTAACAACAAAAAATTCAGGATAAGAGATACAAATATTTTTTCAAAGATAGTTGATAGGATGAAGAAATGGTTTAAGGATGTTATCTGATTTGGTTAATAAAAAAATTTAAGATATCGACAATTTTAAGTCATTTTTAGTAACAGGCTATTAAGAGAAACTTTTTGGAGGGACATTATGAAATTTGAATTTGTTGAAAAAAAAGAAAGCTATGATGCCAAAATCAAGGTGATTGGTATCGGCGGTGGAGGAGGGAATGCTATAAATAATATGATAGCAGCGCAATTAAAGGGGGTTGAATTTATAGCTGCCAATACGGATAGCCAGGCGCTTGAAAGGTCTTCCTGCACCAACAAACTGCAGCTCGGTGTAAATGTGACAAGAGGTCTTGGGGCGGGCGCAGACCCGGAAATCGGGAAACTCGCAGCAGAAGAAAGCATCAGCGACATAAAAGAATGGGTAAGCGGCGCCGACATGATCTTCATTACTGCCGGTATGGGGGGTGGTACCGGTACAGGGGCTGCCCCTGTAATAGCCAGAGAATGCAGGGAGTCCGGTGCGCTTACAGTTGCGGTTGTCACAAAACCATTCAAGTTTGAAGGTGAGAAAAGGATGAACAGGGCTCTTACGGGGATAGATAGATTAAAGAAAGATGTTGATACACTCATTATTATTCCCAATGAAAGGCTGAAGTCAATTGGAGATAAAAATGCCATGTTCAAGGACTTGATAAGAAAGGCTGATGATGTTCTTTTGAACGCGGTAAAGGGTATTTCAGATCTTATCATGAGTAATGGATTTATCAACCTGGACTTTGCTGATGTGAAAAAGGTCATGTCTGAAATGGGCACGGCGATAATGGGTACTGGCAGGGCAAGGGGAGATAACCGTGCCTCTGAAGCAGCCCAGCAGGCGATAAACAGCCCTCTTCTGGAGGATATATCCGTACACGGGGCCAAGGGTCTGCTTATGAACATTACGGCACCGCCTGATATCACAATGGAGGAAATAGATGTAGCAAGTAATTATATAAAAGGTGAAGTAGCTGAAGATGCAGAGATAGTATGGGGCATTGTATTTAATGAGGATATGGGTGATGAAGTTCAGATTACTGTAATCGCTACAGGAATCGATAAGGATACTTATAAAAAGGTTGTAAGATTAGCAAGCATGGGAGGATTAGGAACAATAAGAGACCTTACACCTGAAGAGGCAAAGGATAACTGGACGGTCAAACTGAATGGTGAACACATTGATGAGTATGATATCCCTGCTTTTCAGAGGAAAACCAGCGGGGATGATAAAACAGAGATTCAGCATGATGATGAGCCTGTTGTCACTCAGAAAAAGGGGATCTTTAAAAAGGTCTTTTTTAAGGATGATCTGGATTACCCTGCCTTTTTAAGGGCAAAGGCAGATTAACAAAAGATAGATGTCCGGTAGACCTGCTTCTTTTAATAAAGAGAAATTTGCCCTGGAATCGGGTGCGGTTAAAAAAGACTGGGGCGGTAAGATTTCAATCGTTCTGGTTTACCCCAATAATTATTTTGTGGGTATGTCAAACCTGGGATTCCAGGTAGTATATAAGTTGTTAAATGACAGAGATGACGTTGTAGCAGAAAGGGCCTTCCTGCCCGAAGAAACAGAATTGTCCCTCCATCAGAGGGCAGGAAAAGGCCTGTTTTCTCTGGAATCCAGGGTTCCCTTATCGCGGTTTGATCTGATCGCATTTTCTCTTTCCTTTGAAAATGATTATCCCAACATACTAAAGATACTTGACATGGCGAATATCCCTGTTCAGGGTAAAGACAGAGATGAATCATATCCAATCGTTATGGCAGGGGGGATAACCACCTTTCTTAACCCTGAGCCAATAACCGACTTTATGGATCTCTTTCTCCTTGGCGAGGCTGAAGAAAATCTTAACGGGTTTATTGATCTGTTCAAGGAAATAACCTGTAAGGACAGTTCAAAACAAGAAGTTTTTGAAAACCTTGCCAGAGGCATGGATGGCGTATATGTACCATCTTTGTATAATGTGGAATATGGGAGTGATGGTACGATAAATTCAAGATTCTCTTTAATTAAAAATTTAAAGAAAGATATTAAGCCGGGGGTTGTTATACAGGAAAATCTTACCGTAAACCGATCAATTATACTATCATCCGAGACAGAGTTCTCTGATAAAATACTTATTGAGCTTGGCAGGGGATGCGGGAGGTCATGCCGCTTTTGTGCCGCCGGATTTGTATACAGACCTCCAAGGTACCATGATGAAGCCGGTATCATAAATTGTATAAATACTTCTCTTAAAGAATACAGCCAGGTAGGTCTTTTAAGCGCCTCTGTGCTTGATACCCCTGGCATAAAAAAGATAACAGAGAAAATACTCTCTGAAAACAAGACATTTTCTGTTTCGTCCCTGAGGGCAGATCTCCTGGATGAAGAGATGCTAACGATGCTGAATGAATCAGGACAGAAACATATTGCCATTGCGCCTGAGGCAGGCTCTGAAAGACTCAGAAAGGTAATAAACAAACACCTTACACAAAAGCAGATTACTGATGCTGCCCGATTGATCGCAAGGGTCGGGAAATTTTCATTGAGGCTCTATTTTCTTATAGGTCTTCCGACCGAGACAAACGAAGACCTTGCTGCTATTCATGACCTGGTAAAAAAGATAAAGCACAATATGATAAAGGAATCAAAATCAAGAGGTGAAATAGGACAGATACGCTTGAGTGTGAACTGCTTTATCCCCAAGCCCTTTACCCCCTTTCAATGGTTTCCAATGGAAAGCGTTAAAAGCCTCAAGGAGAAACAAAAGTGGCTTAAACAGGCATTTTCAAAGGAGGGTGGTGTCACAGTAACATTTGATGTCCCAAAATGGGCTTATCTCCAGGCGCTTTTATCCATGGGAGACAGAAGGGTGGGTGCGATACTTAAAAAAGCCCATGAATATGATGGAGACTTTCAAAAGGCCTTCAGGGATTCTGACCTGAATACCGATTTTTATGTGCACAGACCAAAAAATCTCAATGAAATACTCCCCTGGGATTTTATTGACCATGGGCTACGCAAGGAGTTTCTTATAAAGGAGTACAAACTGGCCCTGAAGGAAACAGAGTCAGACATATGTGACCCACATAATTGCATCAGATGCGGTGTATGTGAAAACCTTCAGCAGCCTTGATGATACAAGCTTTCA
>CAZSZQ010000022.1:0-30675 GCA_964610475.1 uncultured Desulfatiglans sp. | reverse complement strand
AGGTGGCTTCTCACTGTATGTCAAATGTAACTCTGCACAATCAGGTGGCGGCAGTATGTCCCCATTTATCATTGTGGGCATTGGGTCGGAAGAAGGTAAGCAATTTAGATAATTAAGAAATGTATTTAAACCCAGATTTTGCAGCAGCCATCTACTGCGGCCTGAAAAACCTTGCTGTCCCGCCTGTGGCGGGATTTCACGATTTTGATCCTCACCATATTGTGCATATGCTTCCGGGTCAAAATCGTTCCAACTTCGCGTTTCGCTTTGGTTTTTCAATCCTCTCGACGATTTCTACTGCAAAATCTGGGTTAAATGCTAAGATGTCTGAAATTTAATGATCTTAAAAAATCATGATCGAATAAAAAAACATTATTTATCATAACCAGGGAGGATAAAAATGAAAAAAATTACTGCACTTATATTTATTATGTTGATTACATTGTCCTTCTTTCCGTTTTCAGTCACCGGTGAACCGGATGTAAAGGGGAGCCATGAGCATCCACTGTTATCAAGGATGCCGGATTTTTATATCTCAGGGTATAAATACGCTGACTATGACAGTCACAAATTTATTGATCAGGATAAAAAGCCTGTCATTGTTGAAGGAAGCAAATATTACATCGAATACAAGCTTAACAAAGGAGCCACAGAGCCAGGTGAACTGAAAATCCGCCGGAATATCCAGGAGGCGCTGAAAAAGATAGGGGGAAAGGTCATTTTTGATGATAACTTTAATAAATGCTCTACCATTGTACTTGAGAAAGATGGTAATGAGACCTGGATCGATGTAAGAAGTTACAATGCCATGTATCGACTTAACACAGTTACAAAGAAGGTCATGGAACAGAATGTGGTGGCTACTGCCGAGGTTATGGGTAATGACATCAACAGTACAGGGCATGTCTCCATATATGGCATCTATTTCGACACAGGAAAGGCTGACATAAAGCCTGAATCCGATGCTGCTATTGCTGAAATCGCAAAGCTGCTCCAAAATAATCCAGCACTTAAAATATATGTGGTAGGTCATACAGACAGTGTTGGATTATTTGATTCCAATATGAAGCTTTCAAAAGACAGGGCAGAGGCCGTTGCAAAGTCCCTGGTAACCAAATACAGCATTGCACCTGATCGTTTAAAGTCCCATGGCGTGAGTTCCCTTGCACCAGTTGCGTCCAACGACACTGAAGAGGGAAAACAGAAGAACCGCAGGGTGGAGCTTGTAAAGCAGTAATAGATTAAAGCCTGATTTCTACTGCAAAATCCGGGTTGAAATCCCACATAATTTGAGGTTATATTGCTGTTTTTGACGTTAAAATTCACCATTTATAAAAACAGGGGATCATCTGGCGCGATGCATGGTTTACATTGATACAAACATGGTTTCGAAAGTCTTATGTGACAGTTTTTATATTCCTGACAAGGACTTTGGCTTTTTCCCTCTGTCCCTGTCAGGACTTTTTTTAAGAATCACTTAACCTTAACCCTCGTTGCCACGGCCTCTTCAGTCGCATATCTTCCCGGCTGGCGGGAAAATTTGATCTCATCTCCGTTTACTTTGCCGGTATAAACCATTTTCACAGTATCATCAAAAGTCCAGGCAAAGGCAATAGTATCGCCCTCTATTTTCCCTTCCGTTATTTCACTTTCACTTTCGGTTCCATTCATCTCCGCACTGACTTTTCCGGTAATAACATTTCCGTCAACTTTAAATGTATAATGGCATGTCATAACCCCGATTCCGGCATTCCATTCTGCCTCCCATTCACCTGCAACACTTTTATTTTGTGCGCTCGCTGTCATAAATCCGCTTAATATCAATAATAACGTAAGGATGATAGCGTTTAATATTATTTTTTTCTTCATTTTTTAACCTCCCTTTTTAAATAAATAATTATTCTTAAACCCTGCCCCAGGTAAATTAGGTATAAAATCATTATTAGCCAATAGTTATAAAACCGGCGACTTATTAAACGTTACCCTTAGGCCTGATCTTATATTTTTCAACAGGTATCTGCTGAGTCGTAAGTTTCATTTTGCCTTCAACCTGCTGGATAATTATCCACTTTAGCCAGTTTTTATCATTACGTTCCGGATAATCTTCTCTGAAATGGAATCCCCTGCTTTCATCTCTCATAAGCGCTGCTCTGAAGGTCAATTCAGCACATATTGCCATACTCTTTGCCTCATGGCATTTGCTCAGATAGTGAAGGTCCTTTGCATACAAGGATGGCAGTTTTTCTTTAAGAGTTTCTATCATTTTCAGGGCCTCTTCCAGGCGATCTTTGCTCCTGCGTAGATTGTATTTCATTGGTGCTGCGATGTCACCCAGGGAAGATATTGCATCCAGGGGCGAAAATGTATTTTTACTTTGCATCGGTTCAAAGATCATTTTTTTAATCTTCGCAGCACCCTGAGTATCGATATCACCCTGTGAAGACCCTGTAACATAACGGGCAGCTGAGGCCCCTGCCCAAAGCGCACTTATCATGGCAAACATGATACCTGAACCAGGGCAAACACCGGGAGGTGATGCCACAGCACCTGCCAGTGCTGAACCGGAGTAACTTGTATCGCCGATTGCCCATAGACCTTCCAGGCTGGTTCTCATTTCATGATCAACCTTTATACATGATGTTTCGCCATGCATTGGAACACCAATTTCATGCTTCCCGCCGGGAGTTAATCCGTGTTCTCTTTCCTTCGCAGACATTATTTCATGCCACTTACCAAGCTTAGGTAAACCGATATTGAATCCCCCGAATTGGGGCCCTCCTTTTGGCGGTTCAAAATAGATAGGACCTCTTCCTTCCGTGACTTCCTTTTCAAGACCGATTGCCAGCTTTACCGGTAAAAATACACCGGCAGGTCCTTTGTCAGGCATATATTTCTTAGACAGGTTTTCACCCAGTCTATTGACTAAAAAATCAGAACCCACCATACCGCTGTCAGTCGCCTGGTATACCGTATGCCCGTAAAGATTGCCATATTCAGCATTTCTCATTTGGGCCCCGGCCCTGTATGCAGCTGCTATCCCGTCACCTGTACTTGCAGTCCAGTAACGCCTTACTTTATAACCGCAGCTGCCGTTTGCCAGTATTATAGCTTTGGCCTTAAATATGTATGACTTGCCATCAATAATGTTAAAGCCGACGGCCCCAACCACCCGGCCGTCCTGTTTTAAAAGATCAACAATATGGATCTTATTTAACATTTTGACACCTAATTTTTTAGCCCTTGCGCGCATGGGCAGCATCATATCTATATCAATAAATGTAGAAGAGAGTTCCGGTGCAAACATTGCAGGGAAAGAGACCATTTTGCCGTCCGGGGTCTTTGCCAGTTTATCTCCCCATTCAGCGAACTTCTCAATCACATTATATGTACTGGTTATATATTTATATAGCAATTCCTGATCGTTCAAATATGCACCGGATGTGTTTACCTGGAAATCGACAAACTTATCAGCGTCATTATTCGGCCCGAGAAAAGCCAGAATACCGCCAATCTTTGTTGCTTTCCCTGCATACCCGGTTGTCTGTTTCTCAACTATCAGTACATCGCTTTCGGGATTTTCTTCTTTAGCCTTTATTGCTGCTGCAAGGCCGCCGATCCCTCCTCCCGCTATCAGTATATCAGCGGATATGACATCTCCAATGTTATCTAAATCAGCCATTATGTTTCTCCTTCTCTTTTATACAATCAGAATGATGATCTTAACGGTGCCGGAATATTGGGTATTACGTTAATACAGGTTTCCGGGCATGCTAATTCACAGGCAAGACACCAGACGCAGTCTTCAGGGTATGAAACAACCGGTTTTTTATTTTTCTCATCCCACCGGATCACATCAACAAAACATGCGTTTACGCATGATTTGCATCCTTTGCATGCATCCATATCGATTTTAATTTCTTTAATCCAATTGATTGTCCGGGTATCCATTACAGAACCTCCCTTTATCTATATGTATATAATACGAGAACCTTCTTTTTTTATCTTTAATGAAGCCTTACGGTTTATAGCCGGGTCAGGAACAGCCTGCCAGATACCCCATAGAGCAGGAAGAAAATTTTTGAATGTGCTTACCTCGGCAATGTTATGTGTAGGCCAGCCCCCTCCGGTCGGTTTTTTGCCTGTAGGGTGATCTTTCATTTCGAATTTAAACTCCGGCGGTTTGCTTCCGGGAGGGGCTTTTGGAAAACCATGCATGCAGGAGCGCATTTTACAGCCGCCGGGAATGTCTTCATATTGATGGGAAAGCATAACCATGGGAATTGTACCCGGCTGCTTTCCAGTGGATCCTGCAGTGAGAAGATGCCCGTAAATCCAGAAATCCTTTTGCTCCTGAGTCCCTAAATTGGGATCTACCCATTCGATCCTGAGGTCCATGACAGGGCCGTAGTCAATACTTTCCGTTGCGATCTGGACTGCGCCGATATGACCGTTCATCGGCGGTTTGATTTCCCATTTAAAACCCTTATGCTCATCAGGGCACCAAAGTTCATACCCTTTTTCCATATTAACCCACCACCAGTCTACCATTTCGGCGGTAACGCCAGGAATGACATGATCAACAACCAGCCACCCTCCGGGATAATTTTTTTCAGCCATTTTTAACCTCCTTTTATTATAAAAGTTGTTGACTTTTTATTGCTTTACTGATGTAAAGTTAAAATACTGTACAATTGTAAAGTAAAAAAGTCAAAATAAAAAATAAACCGGTCGATATTTATTTAGATTATGTATTAACTACTAATTGAGGGGTGTCAAATGACAGCATTAAAGCGCAGTTTAAAAATATCATATGGTATGGGACAGGTTGCTGAGTCTGCAACCGGAGCAGGCTTTAATACGTTTCTCTTTTTATATTTCAATCAGGTTTTGGGTCTTGCAGGAACATATTGCGGTTTAGCAATATTTATTGCCCAGGCCTTTGATGCTGTCACTGATCCACTGATGGGTTCAATATCGGACAGCTGTAAATCCCGTCTCGGGCGCAGGCATCCATTTATGTATGTCTCAGCCATTCCTCTTGCAATATTTTTCTTTTTTATGTTTGTTCCGCCCCAACATATGGGACAGACGGGTCTTTTTCTGTGGTTGACGATGTTTGCAGTCCTTACTCGTGGAGCAATGACACTTTTCCAGGTTCCTCATCTTGCACTGGGTTCAGAGATTTCGAATGATTACTTTGAGCGCACCTCAATATTTGCCTACCGTACAGCTATAGGAATGGTGGGAGGGGTATTAATTACAATGATGGGATACTTTGTATTTCTTCCTAATACACCTGAATTTCCAAGAGGACAGCTAAACCCTGCCGGATATCCATATTTTGCCTTTTTCTGCAGTATTGTAATATTAGCAGTTGTGTTTATCGCCTCTTTCGGGACCCGCAGTATAATCCCCAAACTGCCTAAGGCTTCAAATGATGGAGAACCCTTCACTCCAATGCGGTTGGTTAGAGAGTTCATTGAAGTCTGGGGAAATACATCCTTCAGATCGATATTTATGGGTGCACTCTCTTACTTCCTTTACATGGGGGTGGCAATGACTCTCACACCCCTTTTAAATACATTTTTCTGGGGATTCGGATCAGGACAGCTTGGCATACTTGCCGCTCCTATGGGGATTGGATTCATAATAGGCTCCGTTCTTGCCAGAAAGGTCCAGGAGAAATTTGACAAAAAGAATGCTATGATAATTACCGCTTGTGTTATGGCAGCTTTCCAGATTACACCTTTTATTCTCCGCCTGATTGGATTCTTCCCGGAAAATGGTCACCCTCTTCTGCTTCCTCTCATTTTTATTATTATGTTAATATCCAGCTCTTTCGGTGGCATATGCGCTGTTAGTGTCTTTTCTATGATGTCAGATATTGTGCGGGAACATGAGTACATAACCGGAAAGAGGCGTGATGGTATTTTCTTTGCTGCCAATTCATTTTCACAAAAGATAAATTCAGGACTGGGCAATGCTATAGCCGGATTTCTTATTGATCTTATTAGATTCCCGGTAAATGCAAACCCTGATACCGTAGAGCATGGAACATTAGTCAGACTTGGAATTCTTTTTATATGTGCAGCCGTTTTGAATATTTTGGCAGCCTACTGTGTAAGCTTCTATAAAATATCACGCGAGCGCCATGAAGAGATAATGACGGCATTGGAAGAAAGGAATAAAGTGGCATTATAATTATAAGGGTCATGCCTGGATGTTGGCACATTTTTGCGCCTCTGTTCCAGGCATGGTCTTTTAAAATATGATAAAGAATACAGCTTTAAATATTTTTTCTCTGTTTTGAACTCATCATATTTATTTATACTTTTTTTTGCTTCCAGCTGCCAACTTTGAAATATATAGCATAGGTCACTGCCCTCATGACAAGAGCGGTGACTATTGCCCATCGCACTCCATAAACCCCCAGACTCGTATACTTGGGCAGGATATATGCGAGTGGAACCTGAACCAGCCACATGGTCACTAAAGTGGTCCACATTGGCATGAAGGTATCACCCATACCGTTTAAGCAGGTCATCAGTACGATAACATAGCCAAACACCAGATAACTCGCGATATTTATTCTTAAGAAATTAGAGGTAATTATTACAAGCTCAGGTTCATTATTGAAAATGCTGACGATTTTCTCAGCCCAAAACCAGATAATTACAGAGCCTGTGAATGTAAAACATGAAAACCAGCCAGCAGCTATCCAACCCGTTTTTTCTGCCCTGTCAGGAAGGTTTGCTCCAAGGTTTTGTCCGGCCAGAATACCTGATGCCTGTCCAACACCAAAGGCCGGCATGTTTACAAATATGTCCATTCTTTCTGCAAGTGATTGTGCTGCAACAGCATAGGTGCCAAAGGGGACTACGAACCACATGAGTATTAAATTGGTAAAATTCCTTTGCATTGCTGTCACAGATGAAGGAATACCTATTTTTATAATTCGCCAGATTATTTCAGTGTCAAAGCAAAATCCTTTCATCGTTACTTTCAGACGGGCTCGCCCTGTAAAGAGTATCCATAACAGAATGATCCCGCTTGAACCTTGAGAAATAATACCTGTAAGGGCAGCACCACTAACGCCCATAAATGGAAATATCCACCATCCGAAAACAAGAAACGGGCATAAAATTACATGAAATATCTTGGCAAAAATACTGATTTTCATGGGTGTCAAAGTGTCCCCGGATGCCTGCAGGATGCCCTGGGACATGACATCAAATGACATGGTAACAGAACCAATGAACATGATACGCATATATACAGCACCTTCTTTGACCACATCCGGTTCAACGCCTATCAAAACCAGAATCGATTCAGCAAGAAAGAAGCCGATAGCCGCCATAATCAAAGAAAAAACCGTACTGATAACGAAGGTCTGCTGAGCCACATGATTGGCGCCCTGCTTGTCTCCCGCACCTACAGACCGTGCGATTAATGCCTGGGTTCCTGTGTTCAATCCCATTCTTGCAGAATTAATAACCATAACAGCAATTCCGGATACGCCAACACCAGCAAGTGCAGCAGAACCAAGACTGCCAATCCATATCATATCTATTGTCGGTCCAAGCATTGCAATTGTGTTGGTTATGGTTGAAGGCCAGGTAAGCGTCCATAGATTTTTGGTAATACTGCCTTTGGTTAAGTCACGATCCATGTATGGCCTTTTGGGTGAATTTATATTATTACTAATTGGCATGAAAATGAAATATGATAATTGGTAATATTCAATATGATGGAAAAAGGAAATTCAATACACGTTGTGTATGCATGGCAATACCCTTTCTGGAGACTAAGTTCTGCCCCAGCAGTTTTTTCCCCATATCCATCATAACGACAGGTGTTTCTACCAGTGCGTGTAAATATACGAAAAAACTGTCATGTTCAAAATCTTCAAAATATCCTA
This sequence comes from uncultured Desulfatiglans sp., assembly GCA_964610475.1. Classification (GTDB taxonomy): domain Bacteria; phylum Desulfobacterota; class DSM-4660; order Desulfatiglandales; family HGW-15; genus JAAZBV01. The sequence goes on along the minus strand of CAZSZQ010000022.1, from coordinate 22,757 downwards.
GTTTTTGCACTTTCTTGAAAACAGGTTCTACTATTGTATGTAACTGTTTTTGTCTTTCAATAAGATAGTCAAAAAGGGGACTGGTGCTGACGTTATTACGCATTTTTATATTAGAAAGCTCAGGATTTTTGGCTATTGTGGATACATAGGATACTATAAAATCCCTGAAAAGTTCTACAGGATCATCCGATTTATGTAATTTAATAACTCTTCGCAATCTATCTTCATGAATGTATAATCCAAAATCCACCACCGCTTTATACAAATCATATTTGGACCCGAAATGATGCCTGATAAGACTATGGGTAGTACCTGCAACGTCTGCTATATCTCTTAATTTGGTGTTATAAAATCCTTCCCTTGAGAATACTTTAAGCGCGGCTTTAAGAACTGTTTCTTTAGTTTTTTCACTTACTTCTCTTGATTGTTTACCCAGTTTTCTTTTTTTTCTCTGCTGATCCATTTTTTATATCCCGTGTCGTTAATGTCCATTATGCAAAAATTAATGATGATATTTAAATGCCATAACTTTTAATAGATGAATAATTGAAATAGTAATAATTAGCAAGCAAATTAATTTATTATTGACTTTTATATTTTCCATGTGTACAGTAAATAAACTTTACAATGGTAAAATATAAAGCAATCACTTTTACTAAGGGGCTGTCACAATGACTGAAGATGCTTATCCCGAAGAATGGGTGGTTGCAGAACATTTTATTCCAGGCGTTACGGCCTAAATGATAAGCTGGAGGTGGGTCAATAATTTAATGCGATTGTAATATTCAGGTAATTTTTAACATTGCGCTTTGAATGAGGATTGTTTGACTAATATTAAAATATTACATGACCCATCATTCTTGTCTTATCTGATCGATATTTTGAATGCAGCACGCATTACAGAAACTCTTTATTTTTTATTTATTATTTAAATAGGTTTGATTGCATCCTATCAGGTTATTAGTGACATTTTGACAGTAAATTGTAGGAGTTTCAGATAGTTATATCCATAAAGGGAGGGCCAAATGATGAAAAAGATTTTATTTTTGTTTTTCGCGGTTGTGTCAGGGGTTTACTTTTTATTTAACGATTACAGTTTGGTGCTGGCAGCAGAGAGTGACCAGGAGGAATTCACTCTTGAAGAGATTGTAGTAACATCTCAAAAACGTAAGGAGAGTGTGCTCGATGTTCCTATTGCTGTCTCTGTAACCACTTCAGATCAATTGGAGAGGCAGCAGGTTTATGGTGTGCGCGATCTTGAGCGAACGACTCCTGCCCTGGAGTTTGGCAATTCCGGTCCGGGCGGTGCTCCTACCATACGCGGGATCGGAACGACAACGGTGGTAGGGATTGGGGAGCCTTCAGTAGGCCTGAACGTAAATGGTGTTACTCAGGGGAATGCGATTTTGAGCAGCCTTTTTGATGTTCAGCGTGTTGAAGTCCTCAGAGGTCCTCAGGGAACACTCTACGGGGATACAGCTTCCGCAGGATTGATTAATGTAATCACAAATGCCCCTGACCCCATGGGATTCAGTGCCAAAGTCGGGTTTGATATAACAGATGACGGAACGCTCGGGTCTAAATACAGCCGCAGGGAATTCCGCGCGATGATGAATATACCGGTCAGTGAAAATTCGGCTTTAAGGACAGTCTTTAATTTCAATAACATGGAAGGATTAAGGAAAAACATTCTTTCCGGTCAGGATCAGGAAAATAAAGATTATGGTCTCCGCATGCACTATTTATATAAACCTACCGACGATTTCTCCTTTGATCTTATAGGAAATTACAGTAAAGCTAAATTAGAGGGGCCGAGTATATTTACCCCCGTTCGTTCTACTACACCTATATACCAGGCGGCCCTGGCATCATGCGGTATCACGGCTTCACCGAAAAATCAGTACGTCTGTCATGACTTTGACGAACACAATAATACAGATATCTATACTCTATCCGCTGAATTTAACTTTAATGCCTTTGGACATGAAATTACCTCGATAACGAGCTACTCAAAAACCGAAACAGGGCCGTGGAACTGGCAGATAATGGGTATGAGTTATCCAAGGCTATTGGAAATAAGAAGCACCGGAGCAGAAGCCTCCTCTGACCGATACACCACTGATCTTCGGATCGCCTCTCCAAAGGGTCAGAAGGTGGAGTATATAGCGGGTTTGTGGTTTAACGGGACAGATAGATCAGCGGATGCGATAGCTTATAGTGAGCTGCGTGTCCCTTATCCCGTCTTTGTTCCATATGTTCCACCAATATTTAGCTATGGTAATTTGAATGACGGTACTAACAAGAACTACGCTGTATACGGAAATGCTGATATTCATTTGACTGAGGCATTTAAAGCTTTTGTCGGTCTCCGTTTCTCGCGCTATGATTTGTTTACAAGAGCCATCAATATGCAGGAGCCTGTTAACCCTGGAGATCTACCTGTAGGATTTGAAACGGTAGCCTCGCTTAAAGAGGATTATGTTTCATATCGCCTGGGCGGGCAGTACGATTTTAATGAAGACTGGATGGTCTTTTTTAATACTACTAATGCGGTAAAATCACCTGTAGTGTCAGAACCCCCCTTTACAAATCCTAATGCTCTTCCTAAAATTATAGATGCGGAAATTTCGACAAACTATGAAATAGGTGTGAAGGGCAAGATTTTCAATAATAAAATGGTTCTTGAATCAAATGTTTTCTACACTACGCTTGAAGATTTTCAGGGGAGCGCATGTTATTTGGATACTACTACTGAGGCGTTGAACTGCGAAGTGACAAATATTGAAGATGATGTCAAGTCAAAAGGACTTGAAATAAACCTTTACGGGTACCCGATGTATGGCTTGAGTGTAAACGCCGGTTACATCTATAATATCGCAGAATACCCTGCCGGGTACCCATCTGATGACGATCCACCCCAGGATATCGGTGGAGAGCAGCTGATGAATGCGCCCAAACACAAGTTCCAGGTTTCGACCGAATACAGCCACTCTCTGACAAACAGTCTCACCGGTTTTGTTTCAGCAGATGCGACATACAGGACTAAACGGCGTCTTAATCTTATGGCTAATCCTTATTCAATTTATCCTGCCTACTGGATGGTCGGGGCAAGAATAGGAATAAGGGCGAGTGAGGATTGGAGTGTAACGCTTTTTGCGCGCAACATTTTTGGAGAGGCAGCGCCGGCAGCTACATGGCCTGACCCTAACGGAAATGATGTTCAGATCGTAACCCCGACACAATTCAAGCAGGTCGGTTTAAGTCTTAATTATTCATTTTAATTCTAATGAATTTATATAAAGATTGTGTGAGATTATAGAAAATCCGTGAAATAAGATGGACCAGGCCGGCAGTAATGCCGGCCTGATTCTTCTGTAAATACGAGATAGTTGCGGAGGTAGAAATTATGAAAAAAGTTGAGTTAAAGGAGGTAAAGGCCTATCAGGCCCCAGGTCATTTTGGGATGACTGCAATGAGACTCCACGGAACCGAGGAGTCAGGAGCAAAAAAATTCTGGATGGGTATTTCTCATTTTCTCCCCGGCGGTGGCGCAGAATGGGCCTACGAGGATAATCCCATGGAAAAGATTTACTTTGTCCTGAAAGGGGAGATCACAGTCAGGTCTAAGACAGAAGAGTTTGTGCTTCGAAAATGGGATTCGCTGTTTCTGGGACCCAACGAGGGTAGAGAACTGATTAATAATACAAACATACCGGCAACAATGCTTGTAGTTATTAATTACCCTGATAAAAAGTAATTGATAGGAGGAAGGTTTTCATGGAATTGTCAAAAGACGCTGAAAAAGGAATGACCAGAAGAGAGTTTGTCAAGAGTACGGCTTTTAAGGGAGCTGCTGCCTTTGCAATTGGCGCGGGCGGTTTGGCATTGCCCGTATCCTCCTTATCAAGTGAATCGACCGGTATAACGGACAAGAGCATCAAAGAAGCTCCCCGTGAAACAAAGGTATGCAGAACAGCCGATGTTGTAGTTGTAGGCGGGGGGCCGGGAGGTATCGGAGCTGCCCTGGCAGCGGCAAGGAATGGCGCTGATACGGTTCTTATTGAACGGTATGGACACCTGGGAGGTATGGGTACAGGCGGGCTTGTTACCATTATACCAGATCTTGCGGACAATAACGGCAAACAGGTGATAGCAGGTATTACACAGGAGTGGATAGAAAGACTGGATAAAAGGGAGGCGGCTGACTACCCGAAAAAGGAGCATTGGGGATCTAGAGATAAAAAGCTCGTTGATTACTACATGAACCGTTCCTTTTTTTATGCGACAAGTAACAGGGTCGGATATTCTGCCCATATAGACGCAGAAATATCAAAATGCATACTCAATGATATGATGGAAGAGGCAGGTGTTAAGACCTATCTCCATGCCTGGGGAACAGAGCCTGTTATGGAAAGCAACAAGGTAAAAGGGGTCATATTTGAGAGTAAATCAGGAAGGCAGGCAGTGCTGGCAAAGGTTGTCATTGACTCCACGGGTGATGGTGACCTGTTACCCTATGCAGGGGCGGATTTTGAAACCCATATAGACCGCACAATGAGGATTGCGAGCCTTTCCTTTTCCTACTGGATAGACAATGTTGACCTGAAAAAATTCCAGGATTACAAGACTAACAACAAGAAAGACTACAACGATAAAATGCGTACCGTCAGGAAGGCAGGCGGGAATGCAGGTTTTATGACCAGTAATCTGAAAAACCAGGAGAATGTGGTATGGTGTTTTCCCCGTTACGCTAATACATGTCAGTATGATGTTGAGGAACTTACCCGTGTAGAATTTTTAGGTCGTAAAGAAATGCTGATAACCCATGATTTTTATAAAAACAATGTTCCCGGTTTTGAAAACAGCTTCATCGTTCTTTCAAATATGCAGCTCGGCACTCGCGGTGGCAGACGGGTTGTTGGAGAATACGTTTTAGTTGAAAAAGATATGGATAAGACAGAACCTTTTGAAGACACCATAGCGATATTCCCCAATACCGATCCTAAAAAACTATTAATGTACATGCCCTATCGATGCCTGATACCGCGCAAAGTTGACAACATGCTTGTTGCATGCCGCGCTTTCTCATCGGATATGGTAATTAATGAGTTCTTCAATCTGATACCTCATTGTATCGCTTTAGGTGAGGCCGCAGGAACCGCGGCAGCATTGGCCACAAACGCCGGTGTTGATGTAAGAAAGGTCGATATCAAGACATTACAGACCGCACTTAAAAAGGGCGGTGTAATCCTGCCTGGTTAATTTAAGAAAAACATGAAAAACAGAACTTATTCCATCCCGCTGTTTACAGCGGGATGGAATAAAACGGGATGTCTTGAAAACGCCGTTTAAAGCCCGGTCTTTCAGGGAGAAGGGAGGGATATCCTATAATCCTTCTGTCAAGAGAGACGTCTTTATTTTTATGTATTACTCGCGGGCTATCCACAATAAACGTTCAAATCCTGTAATATTACGGCGGTTGAAAATTTCTGGTGAAAATTCTTTGTTTAAAACGGTAAATTGAGAAATTTTAAATTTCTAAACCTTGGCCTTATCCAAAACATCCCTCACAGTTTTGACAAGTTCATCTTTGTTAAGAGGCTTCATTACAAAGGCCATAATAGAGAGTTCCTTGACCATATTATTGTCAATACGGTCGCTGTAGCCGGAAGAGAGTATGACCGGGATACCGGAACGTACTTTAAGCACCTCCTTAATAAGTATATCACCCGGCATTTCCGGCATTGCCATGTCAGTTATTATCAAATCAAATCTGTCGGGATCCTTTTTGAAAATCTCCAGGGCCTTCGTACTGCTTGTAAGGCCGGTAACCTCGTAACCGTATTGCTCAAGCATATGCATTACTATCTTTACGAGGGAAGGTTCATCATCAATAAACAGAATATGTTCGGTGCCGGCAGGTAATATTTCAGGGCGTTTTATCTCTTCTACAACCTTTTTCCCGGTTACGGGAAACAGCACCTCAATAATTGTTCCTTTGCTTAACTCACTAATTATCTTTATGGCGCCATTATGTCTTTTTATAATTCCGTAAACAATGGCAAGACCCATTCCCAGCCCTTTATCCACATCTTTTGTAGTGAAATAGGGATCAAGTATTCTATCCATTATTAAGGGATCTATTCCCTCTCCGGTATCCTTCACGGTCAGACTAACAAATGTACCTGCTCCGATATTTTCGTATTGAGACGCAGTTATATTATCCAGCAGAACAGTTTCCAGCCTTACTTCAATCTCCCCAACCCCTCCCTTCATAGCCTGTTCCGAATTTTTACAGAGGTTCATAAGTATCTGGCTGATTTCCGCGTTATTCCCAAGGATCACCTCAGATGAACAGAGTATCTTCTCCTTGATTTTAATGCTTTTCGGGATGGTTGAATGTAAAAGCTTTAATGTATCTTTAATAATGCTGCTTATCAGTATGGGTTTTTTATCTGCAGGCGTCTTGCGGGCAAAACCCATGATCTGCCTCACAACCTCTTTCGCCCTTAAAGAGGCTTCCCGTATTTCTTTCAAACAAACAAGGGCAGGATTATTATCCGGTATGTCTTCTATGGCCAGTTCGGTATTTCCAATTATAATTCCGAGTATGTTGTTAAATTCATGGGCAATCCCGCCTGCCATTGTACCAATAGATTCCATCTTATGGGAATGCTGCAGTTCGGATTCGAGCTTCCTTACGGGAGTTGTATCAATGGCGGTTATTATGGCGCCATCTTTATACGGGTTTATCCTGATGTGAAGGAATTTATCACCATATTTTAAATCGTAGTGCTTCTTTTTATTTCCTGTTTTTATGATGTCCATCAGCTCCTTGTACATATCCCGCAGAGGGTATTGCGCAAAATCCTTATACATCACATCACCGATACGAGGAATTATTATTTCGTCCGAATGTTCCGGGAATATAAAGGCGGTAATTTTACCCTCTTTATCCACTACAACTGTATTTACAGGTATATTGTCAAAAAGGGCCCGATAGCGTTCTTCGCTTTTTTTCAGTGCCTCCTGTGCCTGCCTGCTTTCAGTAATATCCTGTGTTGTGCCTATTAATCTTTTGAAAATACCTCTATCATCTTTTTCCGCATGTCCTCTGGTATTTATATGTCGTTTTTCACCGCCGGGCAGGGTTATTCGTAATTCAAGGCTATAATCAGTGCCATCGGTTATAGCCTTTTTTAATGCTTTATCGAAAGATTCCCAATCATCGGGATGTATTATCTTGCGGTTTTCATCGTATGAAGGGATGCCTGATTGCGGTGAACGGCCAAAAATATTAAACATTTCGTCTGACCAGTTTACGACCCCTTTTACAGGATCGAACAGCCAGCTTCCTATCCTGGCTACCCACTGAACCTCTTTGAGTGTTCTGGTGCTTTCTAATAATTCCTTTTCAACGTCTTTGTTTACTGAAACAATATTTTCAAGCTTTTTTACTCTGTTTTCGAGCTCTTCATAGGATGGTTTTTCTGTCATTTTTACGGCCTCTATAAGGAGTTAATAAACCATGAAGCCTTCTTTCATCCTCAACAGGGATCAGAGGCAACCTGTTCATGAACTCTCCGGCAAATAATCCGGTCTCTTTTAACACTGGAATACCTTTATCGTTATAAATTTTAACCCTTTCCATTCCGCTTGATGGAGACCAGCTTTTGAAGATAAATCCGCAGAGATCTTCATTTTCCAGTTCAGAAACACGTTTTTTTGCCAATTTTTTCATTTTATCTGTAAGGTCTTTTCGGGTTTTTACAGTGACGAACCTTGGATTATCAGTATCCCCTTCAAGCCTCATGGCTTCCCTGGGGATGCCCAGACCGCATTCCGCCTCGGGACAAACAGACAGATATGCCACGAAGGCTCCAAGGGTATCAGTGAGAAATTTATCCAGTTTATGATCTCCATCATAACGGACACGGTTCCCAAGAAGACATGAGCTTATGCCTATTTTGATTTGTGCGGTCACAAATACCTCGATTTCAGGATCTTAAACAAGATATCATCTTATTCTATTAAAGTAAATTAAGTGGAAAAAGAATATAATATAATCAGAAGAATATGATTTAAATTATAGTTGAACATGATATAATAGAACTTAATTTGCCTTAACCCATTGCCTTCCAGCTGTATCTATTTACTTGATAGCTTATTCACACTATGGTAGTGATTTCTTTTTAATTCAGGGAGTTTTTTTTGTCTAAGAAAAATGAAGATGACTCATCCCTTACAAGGAAGATAACATTTAATGAATATGAGTTTTTAAATATCCTTTGCGGGGAGCAGAATTCACATATTAAAATAATTGAAAAAAGAATAGGGCTTTCCATAAGCTCCAGAGGTATGGAGCTTTTTTTAAAAGGAGGGGACTGGGAAATAGATCTGGCAGAAAGTATTATTCTGCAATTATATGAAATGGTTAAAAACGGTTTTCCTTTATATTCTACTGACGTGGAACATGCTATACGGATAATGAGTAAAGACCGTTCTGCAAGCCTTAAAGATGTTTTTCTGGACAGTGTATATGTATCATCCAAAAAACGCATTGTTACTGCCAGGTCAGTAAACCAGAAAGAATATATAGAAAGCATCAGAAATTTTGATATTGTTTTTGCCGTAGGTCCTGCAGGTACAGGAAAGACATATCTTGCAATGGCTATGGCGGTTGCATCGCTGGCAAAAAAAGAGGTAAGGCGGATAGTGCTGGCCAGACCGGCTGTTGAAGCGGGTGAGAAGCTCGGATTTCTTCCGGGTGACCTGAGTGAAAAGGTGAACCCCTATTTAAGGCCCCTATATGATGCACTCCATGATATGGTAGATTTTGATGATGCCTCAAACCTCATGGAAAAGGGCGTTATCGAAGTGGCGCCTCTTGCTTTCATGAGAGGGAGGACTTTAAACGATTCATTTGTTATCCTTGATGAGGCTCAGAACGCCACAGCCGAACAGATGAAGATGTTTCTGACCAGGCTCGGTTTCAGTTCAAAGGCCGTGATTACCGGCGATATTACCCAGACTGATCTTCCTGCCGGAAAGGATTCGGGTCTTGTTGAGGCACTTGAGCTGCTGGACGGGATTAAAGGTATAAAATTTATTTATTTCACAAGGGACGATGTTGTAAGGCATCCGCTGGTTCAAAAAATAATTGATGCCTATGATAAAAAAGACAAACAGAGAGCGTTAAGCAATGGGAAACGAACCATCTAAAAAACTGTTTCGTCCGGAAATAACCAGATGGACTGTTCTGGTTTTATTAAGCCTTATAATCAGCATTTTTCTGCATCCCGGTATGATGAAAAGACCAAATTCATATAAAAAAGGTGATATTGCCGAAACAGATATAAAATCACCGGCAGACATTCTTGTCAGAAATAATGAAACAACGGAAAAGGAGAGGAATAAGGCCATACAGAATGTCCCCTATGTGTATGATTTTGATCCATCCGCCTCGAATATACGGTTCCGGTTAAAGGAGGCATTGGCAGAGGCAAGAAAACTGGTAACGGTCCATACGATCGACCCTCTTGCACCAAGGTCTTCAGACGATATCCCTGTTAGCACTACGGAACTCAAACAAACAACTGCGGAAGGTTTTTTCAGGACCCTGGAACTCTCCTTTGATGAAGAACTCTTCAACAGGGTATTGTTAAGCGGTTCTCCGGAGATACTGGAAAACAATATATACAAACTGGTCGCTGATATATTCAGAAAAGGGGTAGCAGGCAATTATTCGGTTTTGAGCAGTCAAATAAATAAAGGTATAGTACTCCAGTCTATTCAGAATCAGGGAGAAGAGCTGGTCACTGATATCACAAGGTTCTATGATGTTGAGAGTGCAATAAAGCGTATAGAGGATAGAAAAGAAAACCTTTTAAAGGAGGGAGTACCTCAGGATATAGCTGACCTTGCTGTTGATATTTCTATTTTGCTCATTAAACCGAATGTAACATTTAACAAAAGAGAAACTGAATTGAGAAAGGATGAGGCCGCCAAATCCGTAAAAGAATCATATTACCAGGTAAAACGCGGTGAGATGATAGTCAGAGAGGGTGAAATAATAGGAGCCGATGATCTTGCAAAACTTTCAGCCGTGTACAAGGCGCTTGAAGAAAGAAATATTCTGGGGCGTATTCCGGGCATGACCATTTTGATGGGCATTCTTTTCACAATCATCTACATCACCGGATTTATTAAATTTAAACCGTTCGGGCGCGACAGCAGACATCTGATATTCAGCTCAATAACCCTTTTGAGTGTATTTATTTTTACCTGGGCATTCAATTTTGTAGCTGAGGAAGTGGCAAGGGGCTTTCACAATTTTACCGCCAGGGCATTATTATTTGCCTTTCCCGCAACTTTCGGAGCCATACTGATAACTGTTTTCCAGGGCATGAATATGGCAATGGTCTTCTCTCTTTTGATCTCCATATTTGCCTCGCTCATTATTGACGGGAATATTGAATTTCTTATCTACTTTTTTACCAGCAGCATTGCGGCCTCCTATCTTATTCGTGAATACAGGGAAAGGGGAATCCTTATAAAAATAGGTTTTAAGATCGGGCTGCTCAATATTCTTACGTGTCTTTCTATAGAATCGATATATGGCTCATTTTTTACCTTTGAAGCGGTAATTGCTGTGATTTCGGGTTTTCTGGGGGGGCTTCTGGCTGGAGTTATATCAACCGGACTCATCCCGCTGGTTGAAATGGCCTTCGGCTTTACAACAGATATCAAGCTTCTTGAGCTGGCAAATCTGGATCAACCGCTTCTAAGAGATCTTATGGTGCAGGCCCCAGGAACCTATCATCACAGTGTCATTGTAAGTAATATGGTTGAGGCAACTGCAAAAGCTATAAATGCAAATCCACTCCTTGCGAAGGTAAGCGCCTATTACCACGATATAGGAAAAATGAAAAAACCCCTTTACTTTATTGAAAACCAGATGGGCGGAGAAAACAGACATGAAAAACTTGCGCCTTCCATGAGCAGCCTTATCCTCATAGCCCATGTAAAGGATGGCGTTGAACTTGCTAAACAACATAAGCTGGGTCAGGAAATAATAGATATCATTCAACAGCATCAGGGAAAGAGCCTGATATCCTATTTCTACCAGAAGGCCAAAGAACAGGCGTTGAGTAAGACAAATAAAGGTGTTGATATCAATGAGGATGATTTCAGGTATCCGGGGCCAAAACCGCAGACAAAAGAGGCCGGACTGGTGATGCTTGCCGATATGATTGAAGCAGCTTCCAGGTCGCTTCCTGAACCTACTCCCGCTCGTGTCAACGGGATTGTGCAGAAGATAATAAACAAGGTTTTTTCCGATGGCCAGCTTGATGAGTGCGAACTTACATTAAAAGACCTTCATGAAATCGCCAAGAGTTTTAATAAGACACTGGGAGGGATATTTCATCAGAGGGTAGAATATCCTGAACCTGTGGTAACAAAGAAGACAAAAAAGGCAGCAAATGGAGATACAGATAAAATCAGCCAGGAGAATACACGGGCTAAAAAATCAGATGATACGCAGGCTGATGGAGAAGGCCTTAAAAGACTCGGGCTGTGATAACAGAGAGCTGAGCATACTTATTACGGGTGATGCCCAGATACGCGAGCTTAACAGGCAGTATCTCAAGCGGGACAATCCTACGAATGTCCTTGCTTTTCCTGCTGCCGGCGAATCAGGCGGTATCGAAACAGGGATGCTCGGAGATATAGTAATATCGGTTGATACTGCAAACAGGGAAGCTTTTAAGATGGGTATTCCATATCATGAAAGAATATGTCAGCTTTTGATCCATGGTCTGTTGCATCTTTTAGGGTATGATCATGAAAAATCAAAAAGAGATGAAAAAATAATGCAGAAGGAGGAGCAAAGACTCCTTTCCTTATTATTGGAGAATTAGAAATGGCAAGACTTGCAGTTAATGTTGACCATGTGGCAACAATAAGACAGGCAAGGGGTATCGGCTTTCCCGATCCTGTTTTCGCAGCCGGGCTGGCTGAAATGGCAGGCGCCGAATGTATAATCTGTCATTTGAGAGAAGACAGGCGGCATATAAATGACAGGGACCTTAGACTTCTTAAAGAGACAGTTAAAACCAGGCTGAATATGGAGATGGCAGCCGTGGATGAAATGATAAATATAGCAAGAGAGGTAAAACCTGATCTTGTAACCCTTGTGCCTGAAAAAAGAGAGGAACTGACCACTGAAGGAGGGCTTGATGTCATATTGAAATCCGATTATTACAGAAAAGTAGTAGACCGGCTTAAAGACAGTGGTATCAGAATAAGCTTTTTCGTTGACCCTGATCCTGCCCAGATAGAAGCAGCACACAGGGCAGGTGCTGATATTGTTGAAATTCATACAGGCCATTATTCCGAGTCAAAAAACGAAGCAGAGGCAGATACAAGATTTAAAAGGATTGTAAAGGCTGTTGAGGCGGCGGATGATCTTGAGCTTGGTATTAGTGCAGGACACGGGCTGAACTATATAAACATAAAAAGATTCAGGGTTCTTCCCCAGATAGATGAATACAGCATAGGGCATGTAATTGTTTCGAAGGCAATATATATAGGCTTTGAGAAGGCCGTACGGGAAATGATAGAACTGATTAAGGATTTTTAATGATTTTCGGAACCGGCATAGATATAGTCAGGATTGAAAGAATTGAGAAGGTGATTAAAAAGTGGGGAGACAGGTTTATGGACCGCGTCTTCACCCCTGATGAAAAGGCATTCTGTTTAAAAAGGTTAAGGCCTTATCCCGCGTTTGCACTGCGTTTTGCAGCAAAGGAGGCCTTTTCAAAGGCCCTTGGTACAGGCATGAAAAAAGGGATTTTCTGGAGAGATATAGAGGTGTTTCATTTTAAGAGCGGAAAACCGGGCCTGAATGTGTACGGTAAATCTCTATTACTTAGTAAAAAGGAAAAAATAAAATCCTTTCATGTAAGTCTTTCTGACGAAGATGAGTATGGTATAGCAATAGTTATTCTGGAGAAATAGATATGAGGCTTGCAACTGCTTCTGAAATGCACGAAATGGACAGTTTAACAATAAATGAGGCAGGTATTCCCGGCATTATCCTCATGGAAAACGCTGCAAAAAGCGCAGCAAAGATCTTCCTTGATCATTTCAAACCTTCATATAATTCAGATATTATGGTTCTATGCGGCAAGGGAAATAACGGGGGAGACGGCTATGTAATGGCCAGGTATCTTCATGAGGAAGGGATGAATGTCTCAGTCAGTATATTAAGTGAAAAGATTTCGATTTCAGGCGATGCCCTCACTAATCTGCAGATTATCGAAAAACTTGGTCTGGTTATTTATGAAATAGAAGGTGACGAGTCAATAAAAACATTTAAGGGTAGAATAAAAGCGCATAATTATATTATTGATGCGTTACTCGGTACCGGGTTAAATAGCCCTGTAAGAGGAATCTATAAAAAGGTAATTGATGAAATAAATTTATCCGGTAAACCTGTAATGTCCATCGATATGCCATCAGGTCTCAATGCAGATACCGGGCAGATAATGGGAGCGGCTGTAAGGGCGGATCTGACAGTAACCTTTGGTTTTCCAAAACCCGGTCAACTTGTTTATCCGGGAGCAGAGCTTGTCGGAAGGCTTGTAAATGTAGATATAGGCATACCAGGTATGATTATTGACAGGACCAGTGTCAGTCACAGACTTATCGAACCGGATGATTTTTACACGGATATTGGAAGAGATAAAAGAGAAACCCATAAGGGATCAAGGGGGCATCTCCTAATAATAGGGGGCTCCACTGGAAAGACCGGTGCAGCAACCCTTGCGGCTATGGCGGCGCTAAGGGCTGGGGCCGGTTTAGTAACTGTCGGGATACCCAAAAGTCTGAATATTATCATGGAATGCAAACTCACAGAAGCGATGACAGCGCCGCTTTCTGAAACTGATGAGGGGACTCTCTCCATTAAGGCCGAAGAGGATATCCTCAGGCTTATATCAGGAAAAACAGCTGTTGCGATCGGTCCAGGGCTTTCCACAAATCCTGAAACCATTGAGCTGGTATGTAAGATAATAAAAAAATGTGACCTGCCGATGGTGATTGATGCCGATGCTATTAATGCCCTTTCAATGATACCGGGCAGCCTTGAATGCCTGAATGAAAAGAAAATCCTGACGCCCCATCCGGGAGAGATGGCAAGACTTACGGGACTGGAAACCAGAGAAGTGCAGGCCAGCCGGTTGAAGATTTGCTGTGAATTTGCCAAAAAGCGGCATTGTTATCTGGTGCTGAAGGGTGCAAGAACAATAGTGAGTGATCCTTCCGGTGTTACGCATATCAACCCGACAGGTAATCCGGCTCTTGCAACCGGCGGCACAGGTGATGTGCTTACAGGCCTCATAACCGGTTTTCTAGCAAGGGGCTTATCTGAAATCAAGGCGATATGTGCCGGTGTATACCTCCACGGCCTTGCTGCTGATTATTTTGCTGAACAAAAAGGTGAAGCCGGTCTTATAGCATCTGATCTTTTGGATATAATACCTTCTTTAATGAATTCTCTCATCGCTGGCAGGAATCCGCTTGAAAACTTCAATCCTGTTACTGATGCCAAGGGGGTATTATAACTTTTACCCTATTATCATGTTTTACGGAGACCATGAGAACGGAAAGTAAACCAGCCTTTATAATTCGAGAAGGGCGTCCAGTTTTTTATCTCTCACCAGGGCATACAGTTCGTCACATCCGCCCACATGGTGATCCCCTATAAATATCTGTGGAACGGTCCTGCTGCCCCTGCTTTTTTCAACTGCCTCGGTAGCCAGTTCCGGGTTAAGATCAACACGCAATTCATCATAAACCACCCCTTTTTTTTTGAGTAGTTGCTTTGCTTTTATGCAGTAAGGGCAGGTCAGGGTTGTATATATCTTTACCTTTTTCATATGCAAGTCCTATTTAACCTGGTTATTTTCAAGTATTGCTATAAACCTCTTCCACTTCCATTTAAAGTCATCAAAGGGTACGCTGTCAGTTGTCCTGAGTTCTATAGAAGGGCCTTTAATATTAAGGCGGATATCGGTAAATATAGTGGTCAGATGATACATAAATGCATCAAAGGAGAGGTCACCTGTTTCCATGAAGGGTTTGTTCAATCCTATATGTTCAGCTCTGATGGCATGATTGACTATTTTTTCTATTACCTCAAATGATGTTGCCCTTTCGTTTACCTCAAAAGGCAAACCGCATCGGCTAGAATCAGTATTATCCCAGATTGCCCTGCGATCCTCGCCCATTTTAAACTCCTCCATACGGGCCATCTTGATGAATAATGAAAAAAGCCCTGGCAATTGATCTATATCCATTATGCCTGCATGAAAATGAATAGACGCGGTACCCTTCATCATCTCACGACCCCTTGTGCCGCTCATGGTCAGGCGGTTATGCAGGTTATGGTATCTTTCGGTGTCAAGGCACAGGGGAGAGTCTTTACGGCCCGGCATATAACCATGTGCACGGTATTCAATTCCGATTTTTTGTTTAATAGAACTTAAAACATTCCTAATAATCTCAAGATAAATATTCAGATTTGCATCCTTATGAAGGGGAGGGGGGTGAAATTCTATCTGACCGCCCGGCTCAAAATCAATAAACATACCTGATTCATGGATAAAGGATTTTTCATGTCTAATAAACCCTGTTTCAGGTAAAAATCCATAAATCTCTTCCATTATCTTTAGATTAAGCGGTGTTTGTGATATAAATTCATATTCAAATCCATAGGTTTGCGGCCCGGGACTTATCTTCTTTTCTAGAAGACTAAGAAGCCTTTGAGCATAATATATCCTGATTTTTTCGTGGTTTATCAATAACTCTGAGATATCAGGGGTATTTAAATAACAGTTATTTTTATAAACTTCACAGCAACATTCCATTTTTTTTACTCTTTATAATTCTTCTGAGCATTATAGTCACTCATTCTAAAAAGAAAAGGTCATACCATAAAGTAAATATGATAATTGCATAAACCCTGTCTGCATCTGAAACTAGGGTGTGAGGTCCGATACCTTCCCTGGATATCAAATTTATATGTTTTTTCAGGATATCCGGGTTTAAGATCCCCTGCTTTTTTACCTTTTCTCCAAACATGATCTCTTTAATAGATTCAGGCAGCACAGAAGGGGTTGAGAGCCAGTCTGACAGGGGGATTGTAAATGGCTGTTTTTTTCTGAAGGCGGTTTCGCTATCCAGGATGGAATACCTGGCATATGAGTGGCCGCATATATACTTTTCCTGATTATATTTCAGATTGGCCTTGAAGTGCACAGGCAAGGTTGCAGCAAATTCCGCAAGCCTGTAATCGAGAAAGGGTGTACGCGCCTCAAGTGAATGCCTCATTGAGAGCTTGTCAAGCCTGAGTATCACATAATCGGGGAGCCTTGCCCTGCTTTCCATGGCAATAGCCGCATTAAGGGGATGTTCATTCCCGCTTAAGTATGGAGTTGCATCTTCAGGAAAATGATCCTCTATCAGATTCTTTCCGGTGAGTATACTTAATTCATCACCTGAAAATAGAGATTCACTCTGTATATATCTCTCTACGGGATCGTTGCTCCTTATTTTCATGTATGATCTGAGTTCAGGATATAGCTCTTCAAGACCTCTCTGACCTGATGGAGAAAGGCTCTTATACTCGCTTGCAGCAGTTTCTATGAGAAATTTCCGGTATCCTGCAAATATCTCGTCTGCCCCCTCACCGGTTAGTACAACCTTAACCTTCTCACCTGCCATCCTGCACACCTGGTCTGTAGGAAGGATGGTGCCTAACGATATGGGCTCTTCAATGGATTTGACTATGTCAGGAAGCTTTTCAAGTGTTTCTGACCCGCAGAGTCTTGTGTAATGCGTGGTATTTTTAAAGCGTTCATCATTAGTCTTTATAAAATATTTTATTACCGGAAGCTCATTGTATTTTTCTTCATTAAAGGAGATAGAAAATAGCTTTATATCAGGTTTTGTGAATGTTGCCTGTGAGGAAACTGCCGAGGAGTCTATTCCTCCGCTTAGAAGGGTTCCTACCTCTACATCTGACCGCATCCTTATTTTAACTGCATCCCTGAATAAGGTGATAAACTCCTCAGACGCCTCGTCAAAATTCATGTCAGGCATAACCCTGTCAAGTTTATACTCCCAGTATCTTTTAACGAAATATTTTTTCTCCTTCAGGTCGTATTCGAGGTATGATCCGGGTGGCACCCTTTTTATGCCCGAAAACATGGTCTCTGTTCCCGGTACATAGCGGTACTTAAAAAAGGTCTCAATCCTGCTGTGATTCAATTCTACTGGCCTGCTGCTCCCCTTTAAAAGGGGTTTTATCTCAGACGAGAAAAAAAAGGTATCGTCCCATTCGGTATAATATAGGGGTTTTATACCGAACCTGTCCCTGAAGAGGATTATTTTAGAGTTGACATGGTCATATATGGCACCCGCATACATACCGTTAAGCCTGTTAAGAAAATCAAGACCGTATTTCCTGTACATGTTGAGCGCAACCTCTATGTCCCCCTTTGTCATACAGGGCATTTCGGGATTCTCTTCCTTTAGTTCCAGGTAATTGTATACCTGGCCGTTACAGATTATAGCAGATTTATCTTCAGGAGATATAATAGGCTGCATGCCTGTTTCAAGATCAAGTATGGAAAGACGCCTGAAACCAAAACCCAAAAACCCTTTCTTTAATGAAAAAACAGTCTCTTTTTTGTCATCCGGGCCCCTGTGAATCTGGAGTTTCCCCATTTCCTCAAGCCTTTTATATATTTCAGCTTCAGAAAGATGGTAACTGATTATTCCATGAATTCCACACATTAATTATCCTTTTTTTACATGCTATGAAATTTTTAATTCAGATTTTGCAGTAGAAATCGTTACGAGGGTTGAAAAACCGAAGCGAAATATGAAGTTGCAACAATTTTGACCCACAGACATATTCACCAATATGTTGAGGATCAAAATAGTGAAATCCGCCACAGGCGGGACAGCAAGGTTTTTCAGGCCGCAGTAGATGGCTACTGCAAAATCCGAGTTTATAAGCATATCAGAGGTGAGTGCTGGCTTCAAGGTCATTATAAAAGTATGCTGCAGGGACCGGATATTACCGGGCTTTATTAATTTTATCTTTAAAAAATTTTATAAAAGAAATGAATTTTTTTTGTAGAATGAAAAATTTTATCATATTTCATGTAATATATTGAAATTTCGGCAGTTAAATATTGTCTAGGTATTCGGACTCTCTGTTCTGCCTTGTATAACACCGCACCAGTATCTTATTTTTTCAAGCAGGATCTGCGGGTCGATAGGTTTGGAGATGTAGTCGTTCATGCCAAGGTCAAAGCATTTCTGCTCATCGCCTTTCATGGCATGGGCTGTCATGGCTATTATCGGGACATCATTATTGAGAACACCTGAGCCTTTATCACGAATAATGCAGGTTGCCTCAAACCCGTCCATCTCAGGCATCTGGACATCCATAAATACAAGGTCATATTCGGATTTTTTAAGTGCGGCAATAACTTCTTTGCCATTTGAAACATGGTCTGCTTTGTAACCAAATTTTTCAAAAAGTTTGAGAGCCAGCTTCTGATTAACAGGGTTGTCTTCTGCAAGCAGTATTTTTATATTGTGTTTTTCGGAATCCAGCAGTGAATGTCTTGTTACAAGGAGTTTTTTATCAGGATCTTTCTTCTCATACTCCCTGTTTTCTATTACTGCCTCAAGACAATTTAAAAGTTGCGAATGTTTAATCGGTTTGGGCAGATAGGCAGAAAAGCCGATTTCCTTGATACGGTTTGCATCACCTCTGAGTCCGAAATAAGCAATTAAAATAAGCGAAATATCCATGAAATCGGCTCTGGACTTCAATATTTTTCCAAGCTCTTCCCCATTCATGTCATCAAGCATCTGTGCGATTATACAGATATGGAAAGGTGTATTATTTCCTTCCGCCCTTTGCAGAATTTCTATAGCATCTGCTCCGGTAGACGCCTCTTCATACTGGCAGCCCCATGAGGCAATGTGTGTGCTTATGCTCTCCCTGCTTGAGTCGTTTTTATCAACAAGAAGTATTTTCTTTGTTTTTATCGATTCCTTTGGAATGATTATCTCCGATTTTATTCCCGGCTGTTTTTTAAATAACGCTGAAAACCAGAATTGTGAACCCTTGTTTACTTTACTGTTAACGCCTATCTCCCCTCCCATCTTCTTGACAAGCTGCTTTGAAATGGCAAGCCCGAGGCCGGTCCCTCCGTATTTTCTGGTGGTTGAAGCATCTACTTGTGAAAAAGACTGGAACAGCCTTTCTATACCGTCCTGCGGGATCCCAATGCCTGTATCTTCAATAGATACAAGGATATTGACCGATGAAAAAAGTTCTTCATTGACTGATACCCTGATTGTAACACCTCCGCTGTCAGTGAACTTAATAGCATTTCCGGAAAGGTTGGTGAGAATCTGTCTGAGTCTTCCGGGGTCACCTACCAATTTTGAAGGGACATCAGGGTGTATTATACATGAAAATTCTATGGATTTTTCATGAGCCTTTACAGCCATCATGTCGGCAACGCTCTCAACAGTGGTATGAAGATCAAAATCTATATCCTCAAGTTCCAGTTTGCCTGCTTCGATCTTAGAGAAATCCAAAATGTCATTTATGAGGTTCAAAAGGGAATGAGCACTGAATGAAACGATCTCCGCATAATCCTTCTGTTCCTCATTAAGGCCGGTATCGAGCAAAAGGCCTGTCATACCAATGATGGCATTCATAGGTGTCCTGATTTCATGACTCATGTTGGCTAAAAAAATGCTTTTTGCCTGATTGACCGACTCGGCCAGTTCTTTTGCCTTGCGCAGTTCCTCTTCTGCGTTTTTTCTTTCAGTTATATCTTCTATTATACCTACGTACCTCACTCCTTTATCAGAAAATACAGGAGATGATTTGATATTTATCCAGCGTGTGTTTTTATCTCCAAGGGATATCCTGCATTCCTTTGAATAACTGGCTATATCCTGTAATGAATCAGACCATTCCTTTGCAAAACTTCCCCTGTCATCCTGATGAAAGAAATTTAACCAGTCGACAGTAAGGCTTTCCATCAAAGATAACCCGAAGATATTCTGCCATCTGGTATTGGTATAAAGAAGCGAGCCATTTTCATCCGCCTCAAACACGCCCACCGGCAGTGTTTCAGAGATAAGACGGAATCTCTCTTCGCTCTCCTTTAATGCCTGTTTGACATTGTTATCTTCATCTGTCACAGGATTCAATAGCCTGTTCATTTCCTGAGGGATAAGGTCTGACATCATTAATCCGGATAAGTATTATTAATAAATATTAAATTATAAAACCTTAATTTTAAATTGATTTTCTATTGTTAACATAGCTCATTCAGTAATTATACAAACAAATGCATGAATTATGCCATTATTATAAAACAATGCTGAGAGGATTGATTTAATTTATCTGAGAATCCCGGAAAAATCAGGTTTGTTATCCAGTCACTCTGAAAAAAATTCAATGAACCGTTGTGTTTTTTAAGGTCTTGTCAATCACATCATACCATGTTGAAAAGGAATCTATTATAAAGTCATAGGTATCACCCCTTTCTTCCGCAAACACCCCAAACTTTTCGAGGCTTTCGTGAATCTGTCTGAGGGGGGTATTCAGTACAGAAACGGTTTTCTTCATACTTTTTTTCACATCGTTTGTAGCATCCGAATCCTGCGAATATGTCAGTAAAAGAGGTTCGCTCAGACCCGTTTCCCTGATCACCTGGTCGATCTGAAACGCATTTCTATAGATGCGTCTGCAATAGTCTGATGCCCTGGGATGGGGTGATTTCACATTGTCATATTTCAGATTCATCATAAAGCGGACCGCCTTTTCAATCCCGGTAAAAATATTATAAATGGTTCTGATCTCATCTTTGGATTCCCTTTTTCCAATCCCCGTGGCTATCAGCGGTATAAAAAAACCTGCCAGTATATCCGTATATATGGGGTCGTACCAGCCTGTGTCTGCCATTTTTTTAAGCCAGTCCAGTATTTCTGTTATCACATTGGCTTCATCAAAAGCATCTTCTGACTTTTTCGTTCCTTTGATTGAAGTACTTAACATATTGTCAAACCGGCTGGCGATTGCTATGATTCGTGCAAAATCACCGATCTTATCCCCCCTTATTCCCCTTGGATATCCACCTTCACTGCCCGGCCGCTCATGGTGATCTCCGATTCCCCTTTTAATAATCATGTCATATTTTTTATTGAGGATGGAGGTGGATCCCTCAAGGATATATTCGCCTATAAGCGGATGGGCCGTTAACTGCCTTTTTTCAGCATCTGTCAATTCGTCCTCATGCTTTTTCAATATAACGGGGTCAATGGCCACCTTACCTATGTCGTGCAGATAACCTGATTTTGCCAGATCAATCAGAACGGCTTTACTTAATCCATACCCTGTACCTATCTTTATGGCAAAAATAGCCGTATTCTGTGCATGCTGAACATATCTGCATTCATGCTCTTGTTCATAAAGGAGATTAAGGTTTTCCAGCATAATCTTGTCAAAATCTATCTTTTTAATGATTTCTTCTATCAACTCTGCTTTTCCGGTTTCAAAAATAATCCTGTGTATAGAGGAATCTTCTTTTAAACGCTGGACACTTGAGACGATGGTTTCCTGATTTAACTGACCATCAATACTCATACACTTATCAATCCTTTCCCATAATCTGCGCTTGATTATGTCGGAAAATGTCTGTGAATCAATAATACCTCCTTCAGAGATAATTTTGGGCCCGCGCGTTTCCCTGCCATTATTATCAGTTATCCTGGCATATATATCCTTTTCAATACGGTAAGATAACCCGTTGGCTGTATTTAATTTGCTAAGATACCCTTCCTTATACATGTTTTCGATCAAGTCAGGATTTTCACTGATTTTCATCGAGGCGTCATCTGCAGAAGCACCCTTGTCCAAACTGGAAAGATCTGTGTTCATAATCGGTTACCTCTGATTTTGAATAAAACTTTTTCGGAGAAACCGCAGATGATTTCTCCTGTGCCAAAGGCTAAAGTCTAAATGAGAAGTTATGTCGAGGCTGTCCGGGAAAAAAAGGAGGCCTCATTATGCATAAAAGGCTTATCTGTCTGCCAGATCGACCAGGAAGCATTATTTTTATGCACCTGAAATGATGCTTTTTGTTTTTTTAAGACTTATTTAAATAAAAATCAAGAGTGAAATTGTTATAAACCGGAAATAAACGGTTGTTCCTTCACAGCCTGATCCGGTCGAATAATATCAGGCTGTAATGGAACCACCGTTTGTGAAAAAGCCTTCAAGGGTCCTTAATCAATAGTTATCCCGGGAGGAGGATTTTTGGGATAGACCAGGGGCTCACTGGTCAGGTTTACACTCAGGGTGTGAACCAATCTGTATTTACCGTCTATAAGCCTGAACAGATGTGAATCCGGCATGCCTGTTCTGCTGTTGCCAAAACGGCAGAAGACATTGACACAACCCATTTTTTCATCAACCACAAAGGTCCGGTTAGTGATGGGCAGTTCTCCAAGAGGGTTTGGCACCCAGCATTTATCTTTTTCAACTTTTTTAGGGTTGGTATATGCGCCGCCTTCAAGTCTGCTGCATGGCACACCGCCAAAGGGCAGTTGAATGTGTTTGTCCATAAATAAAAAGTCAAAATACTGGT
>CAZSZQ010000021.1:26760-30863 GCA_964610475.1 uncultured Desulfatiglans sp. | reverse complement strand
CTATCAAACCGGAGATGTAATATCATGAATATGTACAATTGGATCGAACAGATTATATATACAGAGAGAAAAAAGGCTCTGCCGATTCTTTCATTCCCGGCGGTTCAATACCTGTATGTGACAGTAAGGGAGCTGGTTGCAGACAGCAACCATATGGCAATAGGCATCAGATCTATTGCAGACCATTTTGACATGCCTGCAGCCCTGAGCTATATGGATTTATCCGTTGAGGCCGAGGCATTCGGGGCACATACGGTTTACGGGGCGGATGACGTGCCCACCATAATAGGCAAGCTTGTATCAAACCGGGATGATGCAGATGCATTAAAGGTCCCTGAAGTAGGGGCCGGGCGCACAGGGGTTAATATTGAAACCATACGCAAGACCCAGATGCTTGTCAAAGACAGACCGGTTTTTGCCCAGTGTATCGGCCCATTTTCCCTTGCAGGCAGGCTGATGAATGTAAATGATGTGATGATGCACTGCTATGAAGAGCCGGAAATGGTTCATGTGATATTGCGCAAGGCCACGGATTTTATAACCTCATATGCAAAGGCACTGAAAAAAATAGGGGCCAACGGGCTTATACTGGCGGAGCCGCTTGCAGGACTGCTTTCACCACCGCTCATAAAAGAGTTTTCCACTTCCTATGTCTATGAGATAGTTTCTGCAATACAGGATAAACATTTTATAGTTATCTACCACAACTGCGGGAACGCCGTGCCCCATCTGCTTGACTCCATAATGGATACCGGCTGTTTTGCCTTTCATTTTGGTGATTCGGTAGACATACGAAGCATTCTTGAAAAGGTGCCTCGTAACTATCTGGTAATGGGCAATATAAGCCCTTCAAAGGTATTCAGGGTAAAGACCGCCGAAGAGGTAAGACTTGAAACCCTCAAGCTTTTGAACAAATGCGGCATGTTTAATAATTTTATCATATCATCAGGATGTGATCTGCCGCCGGATGTAGACCTTGATAATGTTGAGACATTTTTCAAGACCTCAGATGGATTTTATTACAGGCAAAGTTTAAGGAATGCTATAGCCTGATTTTTGAATACAGCTTAAAAAAAGAAGGGCTGCTTAATGGGCTGCCCTTCATCATTTATGTTACGGGTGATCAAAAACCATCTGCTGTACTTCTACACCGGTAATTTCCCCCAGCTTTTTTGTAAATTTATTGAATGAGGCGTTGCTTCCGACAAATTCAATCAACACCAGGCCGTTGGACGCACCCTTTTTGGCAGAGGGTTCATGTAAGCCTAACCGTGTCTTGATATCTTTTCCAAATTGGGTCAATACTTCCTGTACCTTTACCGCATGTTTTAACCTCTTTGTGATATGAATCCCGCAAATAAGATGTTTGGATTTAGACATAATGTCACCTCCTGATAGATGTTATGTTTTGGGTAAAACGAGTTGCTGACCGTAGTTATATATAAGCTCTTCATGCATACCTGATGTTTGAAATTCTAGATTATATTATTGATTAAAACAATTTTTTTCTGATGCTGAAAAGGTAAAGGTTTAAATCAGATCGAGAGATCAAACTCCGCCACAAGAAAGGTATGGTCGGACGGTTTTTCAAGTGTTCTTGGTAATATATCAATACTCAGAAATCTTGCCTGATCATCGGTATTTTTATAAAAATTTCTCCTTATATTTTCCGGACTATATCTTGATAGTATGGCGACGCCATTATAGGCTTTCTGTCCTCTGACAATGGAATAATATCCAAGTTCGTCAAAATCATTCACAGGAAAGTCTTTGTCCTGAACCTTGATTTCCTGCAGTGCAAGGATACCGGGCTGCTCCCTCGAAATCCAGTCTTTTAAAATAGGAAGTCTTGCTCTAACAGAATTCGTATTGAAGGTTGCTATTTTCATTTTTATTAAAGGATTTAATTATGATCAGCTGTCTGAGCTGTACTTTGATTTGCTATTGTCTGGCTGCTCCGGCAAAAAAAAGCGCCTTGCTGAGGTCAGGCAAGACGCTTTTTAAATAATAATGCAGTGATTACATCTTTTTTACGTTTTTTGCTACAGGACCTCTTTCACCGTCTTCCACCTCAAAGATGACCTGCTGCCCCTCTGCAAGAGTCTTAAAACCGTCCATTTCAATAGATGAATAATGAACAAAGATGTCCTGGCCGGTTTCTTCCTGCGCGATAAAACCGTACCCCTTTTTGTCACTAAACCATTTAACTGTCCCTTCTGCCAAAGCTTAGACCTCCATGAAAAATTTTTACCAATATGCTCCAAATCTCCAGATCGCCACTTCGGAAAAAACAGGGTTACTGAGTGAAACCGACCCGCGATAAGAGCCAGACCACAAACATAGCTATATTATAGGCCATATACCTAATAATTTGTCAAGTAAAAATAATGAAGGGCAAATTAAAAAACATTTACTCTTTTCATAATAAATTCACTGAATGAATTAAATTCTTTCTTAACCTCATTAATAAGAAATGTATGCGGGATATTTGGGAGAGTTATAAGTCATTCCTGGTGTGGCTTAAACCCGACTCAGTCATCTATCTATTCGTTATTATTGGAATTATCACACGTATCCTCACCAGGATCATTTTTCTCATCAATAATTTCATCATACATGACATCAAGTTCCTCCTCTGATGATTCCAGAAGAATAGTGACTGACTCTTTTAGTACATTGTTACGTATTACTTTTCCGGTCCCTTTTTCAGTTTTTATACTTTTTCCAATTTTCGGAATATTTTTTGTAACCTTATTATAATAATCATACTCATAAGAGAGACAACACATCAGTCTTCCACACATCCCGGATATTTTTGTCGGATTAAGGGAGAGGTTCTGTTTTTTTGCCATTTTGATCGACACCGGATCAAATTTATTCAAAAAAGAAGCACAGCACAATTCTCTGCCGCATGGTCCAAACCCGCCAACCATCTTTGCCTGGTGGCGAACACCAATCTGCCGCATCTCGATCCTTATATGAAATTTCTGGACAATGTCCTTAACAAGTTCTCTGAAATCAACCCTGCCTTCCGCTGAAAAGTATACAACCACCTTGCTTCCGTCAAACATCTGTTCCGTAGTAACAAGGGACATAAGCAAAGACCTTTCCCGGATCTTTTCATAACAGAATGAATAAACCTCTTTCTCCATTTCCCTGTTCTTCTCTTCTGTTCTGATATCTTCATCTGTTGCTATCCGCTGAATTGTCTTCAACTCACGTCCGGGTTCGCCCTCATCCTGCTGTCTGGGTTCAACAGCAACAACACCCATGGCATTTCCCTGTTCTGTATTTACAATCACCCTGTCACCTTTTTTTAGTACAAAATGCCCTGAGTCAAAATCATATATCTTACCGCTTGGCCTCAATCTTATACCGACTATTTTATTCATATATTTCCGCAGCTTTTTAATGTTTTAATTGATCTGGTTAAGGGCCTTCAGCTCAAGAAGCATTTTCTCCATCATTAAACCGGTATTAGGATTCTTTTGCAAGTCTCTCTGATAACCGTCTATCAGGAAAATACTTT
The DNA here is from genome assembly GCA_964610475.1 of uncultured Desulfatiglans sp. Taxonomy (GTDB): domain Bacteria; phylum Desulfobacterota; class DSM-4660; order Desulfatiglandales; family HGW-15; genus JAAZBV01. Next base: position 27,334 of record CAZSZQ010000021.1, on the reverse strand, counting down.
CAATCAGGCTATCCTTATCATACCCTTCCGATAGTTTTTTAAAAAATTCTGAATAATCCCGGTTTACCAATATCTCATAATTACCGTGAACTTTTAAGAGAAGCATATCCCTGTAATATGTCTTCCAGATACCAATAAGTTCAAAGAGATCCATATAGCCCTCTTCTTCCTGGGCCTTCTTCAAATATTTTTTACTATACGTAACCGCCATATCAAGCACCTGAACGCTGGACATTTTCTGAAGCTTCATCATATTATCAAGCGATTCTTTACGCTCATTAAGAAATCCTTCTTCACAGAACTTAACAGCCTTGCCGAGGCTTCCCTCTGAAATGCCTGCTGCTATCCAAGCAGTATCATCATCCTGACCAAGCTGCTCCACAAGATAATTTTTAATCACATTGTGAGTTAAAGGGTGGAAAGGAATCTTCTGGCATCTTGATATAATTGTGGACAAAAGATCAAGGGGCTCAACTACCTTTAAAATAATAATATTACCGGGAGGAGGCTCTTCAAGTGTTTTTAAAAATGAATTTGACGCCTCTTCGGTCATCATTTCAGCCCTGTCGATCAG
>CAZSZQ010000021.1:21911-26660 GCA_964610475.1 uncultured Desulfatiglans sp. | reverse complement strand
TCTTTATCACTCAGTTTCAATATATGGAGCAACCAGATTGTAAATATCCTGCTTTACTTCTTCTATATTCCTGGAAGCATCGATGATCCTGAAACGGTGTTTGTTTTTTTCTGCCAGCGCCAGATACCCGTTCCTTACTTTGCGGTGAAACTCTATTTTTTCCTTTTCGAACCTCGCCTGATCCTCCAGATTTTTGTTTTTATTTCGCTCAAGAGCCCTTTTAAGGCCGATGTCTTCAGGACAATCCATAAGTATTGTAAGATCAGGGTAAATTCCGGATGCAGCCTGATTGTTGAGAAATCCGATCAATTTCATATTCATCCCCCTGCCAGACCCCTGGTAGGCCATAGTTGCATCAAAGAACCTGTCGCAGATAACCCACTTTCCCTGTTCAATCCCGGGTATAATTATTTCACTGACATGCTGAGCCCTGTCAGCAGCATAGAGAATAAGCTCTGTTAGAGGGACAAGATGCGTATTTTTGGAATTGAGAAGGATCTTTCTGATATCCTGCCCTATATCTGTACCTCCCGGTTCAAAAGTCTTGATACAGGGTATATTTTTTTCCTCGAGGAATCTCACAAGGAGATCCACCTGAGTCGTCTTTCCACACCCCTCGATACCTTCAAAAGTAATAAACAATTATATTTGCCATCTGTAAGTTAAAAATTAAAAATACCTGAATATATTTTCAGGCACTGAGATCATCAGTCCGGAGGGAGTATATAGAAAAAGAAAACTATAATCAAGGAGAGTGAAGGATTTTGTTTTGTGTATCTCAGGGGCATCAGCAAGGATTGACACAGCCATTTATATTCCATATACTCTGAAAATAATTTACTTTTTTTTGATCCGTATAATACATTATGGTCACAGTTTCTGATAGAAAGGCGTTTCTGATTAATATTTTAAGAGTGATTTTTATTATTTGATAATATACAGGTCAATTATAAATGAACTCAGCATACAACCGCCCCTTATTAAACAAAAGATCTTTTAATAACATTAGATGGATAATAATCTTCTTTTCAATATTATACCTTTATATACCGCTATCTCATGGAGAAGAGCCACTTTTCTCTATTTCCCTGTCAACATTCAATAATGAACAGGATGCTCAAAAGGAAGAATCAAAACTGAAAAAATCCGGGCATAATGCATTTTACAGGAAAGAAAATGGTCCGGATAATAACAGCAACATCTACCATGTGTATATCGAAAAATACAATTCAAGGGATGAGGCTGAGGCAGAGGCGAAAGTTTTAAAAAATCTGGAACTTATTTCAGACTATACAATAAGCGAAATAAAGGAGATCCCTCAAATAATCACAAATGAAGGAACCCAGCCAGCTGAAAAGATACCCGAAGTATCGCATGCATCACTTCCAACTGAAACAAAGGAGCAGGCTCCCGAACCCGAACCAATAGATGCTGAACAAACACCAAAACCGGAAACTAAAACATCCGAAACAACAACACAGTCTGATGAACCTCCCGCTATAAATAAGCCAGCACCGTCAAAAACGGAAAACATAATAAATAAAGAAAATGATCAGTTTACCGGAGCATCTTTACAGATAGGGGCATTCAAAGATGAGGCTAATGCGGCTGTTACCAAAATCCAGTTAAAAAAACTGGGCAAAAATGCATTCTACCGTAAGGAAGCAACAGACAGCGAGGGAGTATTATACCGGCTTTATATTACGGGATACAAATCATTAAAAGAGGCTATCAGCGACGCAAAAAAGCTGGTGGAATCGGGTGTGATTTCCGGTTATTCACGTGTTTCTGTTAAAGGCAGTCTTTCTAATCTCCCGCCTGAAAAAAAAACTGAAAAAGTAGAAAAAGGTGAAGTCTACTTTATTCATATAAGCAGTAACAAAGATGAAGCCACTGCTGCGGAAGCCGTAGCTAAACTCAAAAATTATGGGTGCAAAGCCTTTTATGTCCATGAAACAGATCTTTCCGAAAACTGGTACAGAGTTTATATCGGTAAATTCAAAAATGAGGCTGAAGCCAGGAATAACGGCTTGGAATTACTTGAGAAAGGTATTATTTCTTATTTCAAACCTCTAGCTATTGACCTGAAAAAATTGGGGAATTAATCAGAAAGTATAAGAAAATAATAGCCATATGTTCACTTTTATGGTATTTGAATAAGCCATATCTGCTGGCCGGAAGGGAGTAAAAATGGAGAGCAGAGATATAGGTATAGGGATAGTAATGATAATCCCTTCATTTGTAGGTAGCGGAGCAGTATGGCATTTTTCGCATAGCTGGATTTTGGTCGTTCTGTGGATCATTGCCATGGCCTTTGTGTATTTCGGAATATCGAAACGAAAGTACGGCTCGGACTAACATAATAAAAGAGAGAGATACCCATGCCTGATAAACCGGGCAAGATAGAGCATTACGAAAAGCAGTTTGGTATAATCGCCATTGAAAACGGATATATAACACCGGATAATCTCATTGAAACCCTGAAAACACAGGTTGAAGAAGAGATTAAAAATAAAACTCATAGGTTGATTGGTGAAATCCTGCTGGACAAAGGATATATTACCCCTACCCAAATACAGGATGTGCTTGACAGTATTTTTTCACGTTAATACCGGCATAGTTAAAATGCAAAAAGAAAGCCCCCATGCTAAGAGGGTTGAGGAGAGCTGGGGGCTTAAGTTGAACCATTCGCGGTTCAGGATATTAATCGGAAAAAAAATGCCTTTACTTTAGCATAATCTTCAAACTACGCCTCTTTTTCTATTTTTTTGATATGAGCCTTTTAAATATAACAAACCTGAATTTGATACTCTCGCAGAAAGAGATATTTAAAGACCTGAATTTTCAGGTAGAAACCGGTGACCGTATTGGTCTGATAGGCCCTAACGGTTCCGGAAAAACAACCCTGTTGAAAATTATCTCAGGTGAAATGCATCCTGACAGCGGTGAAGTAATTATAACAAGCGGCTCCAGGATGGGATATCTATCCCAGGATGCAGATGAGAGGCTTTCGGGTCATCTTCTTCAGTCCGTCGTTGATTCAGTCCCTGACCGGAAAACAATAAGGGAAGAGATCAGAAAAATTGAAATGTCTCTCAATAAAGACAGCTCCGGGGTTGAACAGATAAAACTTGCTGAACATTTGACAGAACTGCACAACCAGATGGGAAGGATTGACACTCTTTTCCCCTCTCACCGGGCTGAAAAAATACTCTCCGGCCTGGGATTTGCCGAAGAAAGTTTTTCCGAACCGGTCTCCAGCCTGAGCGGGGGCTGGCGCATGAGGGCATCCCTTGCAGGCCTCCTTTTTAAAGCCCCTGATATTCTTCTATTGGATGAACCGACCAACCACCTTGATCTTCCTTCTGTAATGTGGCTTGAACAGTATCTATACGAGTTCAAGGGGGCAATCATCCTTGTTTGTCATGACCGGGAATTCCTTAACAGGCAGATAGGCAGGGTTATAAGTTTTGAACCGGAAGGGGTACGAAGCTACAGAGGAAATTATGATCAATACCTGATAGCAAGAGAGGATGAAAATAACCGCCTTGAAGCAATGGCCAGAAACCAGGAGCAGAAGGTTAAAGAGGCTAAAAGATTTATAGAAAGATTCAAGACAAAGGCCACAAAGGCAAGACAAGCCCAGAGTAAAATAAAACTACTCAAAAAAATAGAGATAATAAACACACATAAGAGTCAGAAAAGCATAAAATTTGCCTTTCCTGAAGTTGCTCAGAGCGGAAGAAATGTACTTACTATCAAGTCACTGTCAAAATCATTTGGTGAAAAGAAACTATACAAAGATATAGACCTTAACGTATTCCGTGGAGAAAGGGTTGGGCTTATTGGTCCCAACGGTTATGGCAAGACCACTCTCTTAAGGATGATAGGAGGAGAACTGCCTGCAGACAGCGGGACAATCGTACAGGGCCATAATGTTGAGATGAGCTATTATGCCCAGCACCATTCTGAAATGCTTGATCAGCGAAATACTATCCTTGAAGAGGTATACAAGGTAGTGCCGCATGAAAGCATGAGTTTTGTTCGCGGCATATGCGGTGCATTTCTATTTTCAGGAGAGGATGTAGATAAACCTGTAAAGGTTCTTTCCGGTGGTGAAAAGGCAAGGGTTGCCCTTGCAAAGATACTTATCAAACCAGGCAACCTGCTCATTATGGATGAGCCCACAAACCACCTCGACCTGATATCTTCTGAAATACTTATTGAGGCTCTTGATCAATACAATGGCACTCTTGTTTTCGTGTCCCACAACCAGTCATTTATAAACAGGCTGGGCACCAAAACATGGGACATCAGAGGCGGTCATATCAATGAATATCCAGGCACCCTGAAGGAATATTATCTTCATCTGAAGGAACTCGAAAAGGATGGAACACCTGCTCATATAATCTCCCCGGAAGAGACCGCTGATATCTCCTGCATGCAGGATCAAAAATCCGGAGACAGTAAAAAGGAGATAAGAAGGAAAAAGGCTGAAAGGCGAAAGGAGATAAACGTCACCCTTAAGCCGATAGAAGAAAGGTGTACAAAACTTGAAGAAAAGATCTCCGGTCTTGAGGCAAGGGAAAAGGAGATATCCGGCATGCTTGCCGACCCTGAACTCTTTAAGGACAGCAGCAGGAGCGTACCGCTCTTGAATGAATATAAAAAGCTCAAGCAGTCTCTGGAAGATTCCATTTCAGAATGGGAAAAGATACAAACCCGTATGGAAGAACTCAAAGAAGAAAT
>CAZSZQ010000021.1:0-21811 GCA_964610475.1 uncultured Desulfatiglans sp. | reverse complement strand
TGCTGCAGGTGATTTTGCACTTGTTCTTCCAAACGAAAAGCATCAGTTCCGTAACTCATCTGATAATGACCTATTTGTGATTATCTGTGCCGTTCCGAATGATTACGAATAGAAAAAAATTTTTATTAAAATCGCTGGCGGATGCAAGGCCCCCCTGCATTATTTTCTATGTTTTTAATCTGTAGGGGCGGGCCTTGCGTCCGCCCTGTTTTTTTTTTACAAAACCCCTGCCTTCTTCAAAGGCGTTGTATAGAGCCACAATGTATGTTTTGTATTATCTTCATTTGAAATTATTTCAATTTTTTTATCAGGGATATATCCGTAAAGGTCATAGTTATGAAAAACCAGCCGTGAACCCTGTTTGAGTGTCTCAAGCTGAGGAACAAGCCTCAAGTTCATTTCAGGCAAAAGATATACAGGGAGTACATCTGCATCACTGATATCTACGGTAAATATATCTGCCTGAACGATATCAACCAGATCAGACACATTGTTTCTCTCCACATTTTTTCTTGACTCACGGACCATAACAGGGTCTATTTCATAACCTATACCTCTGCTTCCATATTTCTGTGCCGCCAGCACCAGCATCCTTGCGTCTCCGCAGCCAAGGTCAACAACAAGGTCATCTTTTTTAACCTGGGCCAATCTCAGCATCTGAGAGACAATATCGTATGGTGTTCCAACATATACAACATCAGGTGTCTGAATAAAACCAGGTTCCTCTATTTTTTCACCCGCAATAAGCGGGATTATTGAAAAGACAAACAGGATTGCGATAATAATTAATTGTCTTGTGTACTGTTTCCATTGATGCATAAGTAATCCTTTATAAATATATAAATAATCATATAAAATACTACCGGAAGATAGCCAGGGAAGGGAACCTGACAATGACATCTCGAACGGCCATATCATTAAGATTCGAACCTTCTGCATACACAATACGAAGGTTAGGCATTGTTAAAAAATAACTCAGATCATAGTCCTGTATTATGCATCTTTCTATGTTAAATTCATTGAGCCTTGCCATGCCTCTAAGGGCATTTATTCCTTTTCCGGTAATCCGCGTCCCGGCCAGAGAAAGCACCTCCAGATTTTTAAAACGGGCGATCTTAGGCATATCTTCATCTGTTATTATATTACCGCTCAGGTTCAGCACCTTGAGGGATTCAAAAGAACTCAGATGCTTGAAAAATCTGCCATCAATCTGTGTATTCTGAAGTGCAAGGGCTTCAAGCCGGTTCAAACCGGAGAGCCAGGTCAGTTCCTCTTCCGCGAGGTTCATGTCATGTATATACAGACGTATAAGACCAGTGCATTTTTTCAGGTATTTCATCCCTTTATTTGAGACAGCACCCCTACCTATCTCCAGCCATTCCAGTTTCGGAAGCTTGGTGAGATAACGCATGGCTTCGTCATTAATTTCACCATTGCCGGCCTCTATCCACCGGATATCCCCTTTCGGATCTGCCTGGAACGGTACACCTGCCTGGGTGAGCCTGGTTACTGCTTTTTCAATATCTTTTGAATGAACAACATTATTTCCTTTCGGGACTATGCTGCATGAAAAGAGAATTCCCAAAACAGTTATCAGCGCTATTTTTTTAAAATTTAAAATCATTATAACTCCTGTATTCCTGCCAGGAATAAAAAGCCGTAGTCTGTTAAATTCAATCCTTACTTTAAAAGACTACGGCTGAAGAATCATACAAAATCATAGTTTTTATCGCACCTTGGTAAATAAGGTTGCAATAATACCTATCACGCAGAAAGGAATCATACAGTACCCAGCGATTTCCCATCCTGCTGCTACCTGGATTTTTGGAAAAATCACACCGCTAAGAACCATCCCTATATTCTGGCAAAAGATTGCTACAGCCATACCAGTTCCAATATATTGAGGCTTCTTCGCTACCTCAGGGACAGCTGCGAGTTGAACAGCAGCGAGAGGACCATTTACAATACCTAATACTATCACAAACAACGTAATTGATGATCCTGTTACACTAAAGGGGAAAAGGAAAGTTAGTGCCATCAGGATATAGGGAATAAGGATCATCATCTTGCGTTTGCCCAGACGATCTGACATGTAGCCGCCTAAAGGTCCCGTGATGATTGGAATTCCAAGGATCAGGGCAGTGACAAAAGATGCATGCATGAGAACGCCATTATCATAGGTGAGGGAATAACCACGCACTATTTCTAAAAATTGAGGATAAAAAGTGACTAAGGCCATGGCAACCAGGTTATAGAGCCCAAACCCGATACCAATCATCCAGAAGCTGTTATTAGCCATACCTTTACCTATTTCTTTAATATCTTCCATCAGACTGGGCGCATTCTCTTGAGCTGCAGGGGCTGGCGCTGGTTCAGCATCCATTTCTCCCTGTTTAGGCATACGGAACAGGATGGCAAAAACAATAAAAGAAAGAATGGAAAATCCTGCCGTTATCCACCATACAGACGACCATCCGTATGATACAGCTATTGATGGGGCGATCAGGAGCATAACCATGTTACCCCCTCCTACGCTGCTTGCCCATAATCCGTTTGGAAGCGCGCGATTAGTCAGAGGAAACCATACACTGATTGCAAAAGGCGCTGTTACCATTATGAGTCCCATTCCTACACCTTCGATAAACCGGCCGACATATAGTATTGCGAATGTCTTGGCTAATACACCTATTATTGGCCCGATCGCCGATGCAGCAACAGCAATCAACGCGGTTATCTTAATACCAAATCTCTTAATGATAAAGCCTGCGGGAAAGGCAAGGATAAATCCCATAATACTAAAGACAGACATCAGTTTGCCTGCTTTGACAATGTCCACACCGAATGCTGTTTGTATTGTGGTCATCAGGGGCGGTAACTTGAACAGGTTAAGAGTCGTAGAAAGCGTGGCCATGTAAAGAGCGACTAATATGACCCAGGCATAAGATGCAGTTTTGGATGATTGCTGATTCATTGGACCTCCTTTTTTATGTTATTCGATGAGAATAACTTCCGAAAATGGTTGATTAGAAGTCCCTTTAAGGGGGTTGTAAAATATATTTTTTACTGATTTTTTTGATTCTGAATCGCGGCACATAATATTGTTGATGAAGTTCTTTGTCAAGAAAACTCCTATTATTTATTGACATTTATTGATCGTGCCTTACATTTTAATTAGGAGAAAATAAAAGATTACATAAAAAAGGAGAAGCAGACGGGTTAAAGCATTTAAACAAATTTAAATGAAAGGAGAGTGATGATGGAAACACTAAAAAATCCAGGCTTTAACTTTCCTGTCATAAGCGGTTTTGCAGCAATAATCTTTACAGGAATGCTTCTCATATTCGTTGCAGGTCTTTCAGAAATAAAACCAACAATAAACATTGAACCTACTGAACCGGTCATTATTAAATATACTAGACCGCCTGAATTGCTTGACCCGGTTAAGGAGGAAGAGTTTGAACCAAAACCAATTGATCCTTTCATAAGGGATAATTATCCTGACAGGATGCCACAACCGGTAATTCCTTTTACAGACACACCTGAAGGCATACAAAGCCCGAATGGAATAAAAATCCCGATAATACCAAAGGATAATCAACTCCCAATACGGCCTGGTATCGGTATATTTACTCCAAGACAGGTTGATCGTCCGCCCCGTATACTTAAATCCGTACCTCCTCTATACCCTTTTGATGCAAAAACCAAGGGGGTTGAAGGAAGGGTTGTTCTGCGTTTTGTTATAGATGAAAACGGCCAGATTCTGAATCCGCAGATAGTCAAGGCGGAACCGGAAGGTATTTTTGAGGAATCTGCCCTTTCGGCTCTTGCAAAATACAAATTCGAGCCGGCTGTAATAGGAAGCAAAAAGGTAAAATGTTATGTTGTGCTGCCCATGAGTTTCAGGCTTAATTAATGTTCATCCGGAAACTCTGGTTTCCGGATGAAAGCTTTCAGTAAAAAGCCCAAAATAAAAAATTACCAGCCTGATTCCATATTATAAGGAACGTTTGTTAGTACAGCCTCGATCTGCCGGATTTTGCCATCCACAATCTTGAAGATCTCGGCAATATAAAAGGAGAATGGCTGGCGGAACATGCCGGTTACATCTGTCATTTGACCGTCAAGGGTTACTGACATCTTTTCAACCGTACCGTCATGGTCAAAGTATCCCCAGCCGAATGAAAGTCCGGTAACCGGGTCGGCAATAAACCGGCGTTCCCTGATATCTGTAACGATGGTTGAAAAATGTGTATCAAACTGTGCCTTGCAACCCATCCGTTGCATACTGCCATCGGGCATATCAGGATTATTGGCCATTACGCCTCCGTTTTCACGCCTCTGACATTCAGGATCAAATGGCACATTAGCTCCGTCATTGTCTGTGTCAAGACCTGTAAAATAGCTGTTACCGATTGCCTTAAGCTTACACGGGGCTATGCGTTTATCTTCTGGAATAATCTGCATCATAAGCGGATGAGGTTCCATTGGTTCCTTGATACCTCCTTCAGGGGGCGGGGTCATAGAAACAGTACGGACTATCAATGTTTCTATCTCTGAAACCTTTTGGCCTTTCTCTACTTTAAGGCGGGCTGCGTACCAGTTGTTATTGCCGTTTTCGTTTATCCTGCCGAGTAGACCAACCTGTCCTGAATTTTCGTCGATCACATCCACACGGTATGTCGGCATTGCCGATGCAGTGTTCCAGAGGCCATCGTTGAGGTTAATGCGGACGCCATTTTCTGTGTATTTGACATTCTTGGTTGTCGGAAGTTTTGAGGCGTCATGGGTGACAAGTGCATTGAGGTATTTTGTCATGAAACCTGCCAGGCAGTCACGGTTGCACTCACCAGGCACTTCCACTGCAGAAAGGCTGAAACAAAATATTGCGGTTACAAAAACGGTTACTATTAAACGTTTAATAATTTCTCCTTCTCTAATAGTTATTCAAACATGTGCCTATTCCAAAAGAGATGATTACTTTATAAAGCTTTCAGCAGTCAGCAATCAGCTAACTCCTTGTTTTAAATGCCTTTTGCTTAAAGCTGAAAGCTAATGGCTGACCGCTGGCATCCAAAACCTAACGGTTTTGGATGCACACTACCTCCACTCATCCACAGATGCACTGGATAAATACCCAAAATCACCAGCCTGCCAGAACATATTTGTCCCGCCACCAACAGATAGTATTGTGATCTTACCAGGGCTTGAAAATTGGGGGATATCCGCTTCATCCGGTAGTTTCATCCATCCTGCTATTGGTTCCTGCCCCATCCTGCCCATTGGAAGGACAAAGTTCTGCACTGCATAAAAGTCATTTTTCCAGTCTTTTACCTTGACTTTCGTGTTCTTAAATATCCAGTTGATCAGCTTTTCTTTTGAATCAAATCCCTCATCATCCTTTAGTTTATTGCTGATATTCGGGTCCAGAAAAAGGGTTACTGATGAAAAGGGGCTGACGAATTTGAGCCAGAAAGGGATCTGCGGATGAAATGCTTTTTCAAAACTCTGATCCGGGTGCGTGATCCCCCATCCCAAAAAAACACTTACAACGTTTTCTTCAGGTTTAAAGCCCTGCTGAACATGAAATGGTTTCCAGCCGTGAGGGAGTTCCTCCTCATTTTCTGCAAAACAGAGGTTGTTATAATTCAGGTTATTCCCCTGACTTCCCATGTATGTCTCTCCCGCCTTACCGGAGGCGCTCAGGTTTATTGACATTAACGTCCATGCCCGCCCTATTACTGCGTTCGCCTGATTGAACGGGCCCATGGAGCCGATGCCGGAGTTCATGTTGATCTCATTCCGTACAGGCCCATTTACAACCACCATGGTAGCAAAGGATGTTGTTGAGGTGGAAAGAGATGTTACCCCGGTGGATGCAAGCGCAAGGATCACAGGGAAGTGTTCAGGTTTTGCCCCTGCCATTACGGCATTGGCTGCAACCTTTTCGACGGTATAACTCCATAATTCATGGGGCGAAGATGGCTGCATCTTACCGACTACCTCATCTGCTTCATGACTTGTACCCTGAAGCATCTCCTTAACCCTGGCCTCTGTGGGAAGCACAATTGGTAAACCGTCTGTCCAGCCATTTGTAAGAAAAAGATTATGCAGGTTTTCCTCTGTATCAGCCTCAACAAGGCGCCGGGTCGGCCTTTCAATGGAACCTGTCTCACTGTCTTCTTTGGTGAGTGGTAATGTAATGGCATCTATAATTTCATTAAATACGGGTTTGCCTGTAACAGGATCATTACCTTCAAGGTATTTCCTGCATGTTTCAGAAGAGGTTCCTGTAATAGGATGTGGTACAAAAGTATAACGTAAATTGGGCATACCCTTTTTATAGATATAGGTCTTTACAAGATTTTCAAACTTTATAGTTACTATGGGGGCAGTGGGAACCCCATAATCCTTTTCTACTGTCCAGGAGTGGCCGGCGACCGACGGCGCACAGGTGCTTCAATGCCCCACCCCCATAATCATTGCATGGCCTTTTTCCTTTATCTCTGCCCAAAGTTTGGGATCATCATTAAAATAGGTACCGATCTTTGTCCTTAACTCCCACTTTGTTTTTGGATATCTTGTTTTTAAGATCGCCTGGAGTTCGGTAAGGAATTGATGTGTGCCTGAAAAACCTATATCAACAATATAAACGGTTTTTCCATCAAGATTACTAATCCTGGCAGCCATTGGTACCCGCTTGATTGAGGGTGGTTGCCCAAGGGGATTAAAGACTGTAATCTTTTTTTCTTGAGCCTGTAAAGTGCCTGAAGTTATTAAAAGCAAACTTATCAGTATTATTACACTTCCTATCAATTCCTGAGTTTTTCTTTTCAAGAGATATCCTCCTTTAAAATCTAAAACTTAACGTTTACTTTTATATACACAAGCTTAGAAATACCATACATAAACTTATTGCATCATACTCTTTATATACATATCTTCCTGTTTTCACATGGCATTTTTGTATTATATTTTTTGGCACACTAGTTGCTTAATATTTAGGCAAACATTTAACCTTTCTATTAAGTCAGAAGGATTGCCGTCAAAATAACTCCTCCCAAAAAGGCGGCAATCCTTCTGAAATTTTTTATATCTATTTATTCTGCCCGTTATCCCCTGCTGTTTGTTCGTATGCACGTAAACCCAACCTCAGGGTTATTACACCTATGAACGAAGCAGCAAAGCCTACAATTACTGCCGAGGACCTTACCATCATAGGATCAGCGAATACATAATCGGTCAGAAATCCGACTGTTGATGTGCCGACAGGACCTGACACCAGACCAAGTATAAGAAAACATAATGCGGTGATCTGGCCTCTCATCTCATTCGGAGAGATAGATTGTAAAGATGCCGGTCCAAGGCCAGCAGAAACGCCTCCAAAGAAAATAGTCCCCCCCATACAAAAAAGAACCCAGTAGGGATTGTCCACTACATGGGCAAGTAAAACGGGAATAAGGACAAGGGTCTCAGCAGCCATCATAAGTTTTATATAAACCGCCTTTTTCCCTTTACTGATAAGGCGGTTTGCAAGGGTACCTGAGATAAGAAGGCCCAATGAACCGAAAATAAAATTAGTAACACCTGAATAGGTGCCTATCATAGCATTATTCCAGCCAAATCGTCTTGTAAACCAGGGGACTGTCCATCCCAGCATTGCGCCATTGGTCATGGCCCCGAAGGTAGTACCACCAATGATTGATCCATAGGTTTTCCAGTTCTTGAGTATATAACTTATTGTTGACTTGAACCTTGCAGGTCCGCTTTGCTCTCTACGGGCTGGTTCTCTGACGCTCAGCATCAACAGCACTAAAAATATTCCGGGGAAACCCACCAGTATAAAAGAAAACTGCCAGGGTTTAACATGACCAAGAATTGGAATATCTATTGGGCCAAGATTAAATGCATACTGTGAAACCAGGCCACCGCAGATACTTGAAACCAGTGTGCCGAACATAATGGCATTGGACAGAACATTCAAAGGAAGGCCGCGCTTTTCACGGGGAAAATAGTCTGCAACCATTGAATAGGCACATGGTACAAGACATGCCTCTCCTACACCAACTCCTACCATTGAAAAAAAAAGTTGCCAGTAGGTAGTTGATCTGCCGCACAGCACTGTCATACCGCTCCAGAGGGCGATGCCTATAATGAGCTGACTACGACGCGAATGCGAATCAGCAAGCCTGCCAAATGGTATGCCCATGACGGTGTATACTATCGAAAATGACAGGGTTGAAAGAAGACTGAACTGGAAATCGTTGATATTAAGATCTTCCCTTATCGGTTCAATCAGATACTGGATTATCGCCCTGTCAACAAAGGCCAGGGTATAGGCAAAAAAAAGCACAATCACAACATACCAGGCATAACCGGACGAAGGATAACCCGAATTTTTTGTCATAAGCGTTGTATTCCCCGAAGCTGAATTATTCATTTCACATAATACCTCTCAGAAAGTGGTTTAAGAATAAGATGGTTTATTTAACTATTTGTCATTTTGGATTCTTAATGCTGCCGCTCCTTTTAAATTAGATTTTGTAACAAAATGTATAGACATACCTTGTCTCTGCAGATATAGCTGCCATGTAACTTTATTTATGAAACCCGCCTCCTCAAAAACTCTCACTTTTTCTTTTTTAGTTCTTCATTAATGGCATCCTGAAATCCATAAAAAGAGCGGTTTTTTAACTGTTTTCCATTAATAAAGACAGAGGGTGTTCCTTTTACACCCGCATTTTTTCCATCCTGTATATCCCTGTTTATCTGATCCTGGATTTTTTTTGATTTCATCTCCTTTTCAAATGCAGCAGGATCAAGCCCCAGGTTTTTAGCTATTTCAAAAACCTTCCGGTCGTTCAACTGGTTTGTATTTTTGTACAATTCATCCTGGAACTCCTGAAACTTACCCATCATGTCTGCTGCAAGGGCGGCAGCGGCGGCTTTTCTTGCATATTTGTGAGAGGGCAGGGGGAAATTTTTAATAACTACCTTTACTGTGTCCTTATTATTCTCAATCACCTGATCAAGTATTGTCATAAGCTTTTCACAGTAGGGGCACTGGTAGTCTGAAAAAACAGAAATAACGACAGATGCATTCTTATTACCTATGTAAGGGGAGCCTTCTGTATCAATTTCCTGCAAGAAGTCGAAAGTGATTTTTCTTACTTCTCTGTCTTTTTTACTTTTAATAATCAGTAGGTGCTCATCCAGCCCGCAAGCCAAACTATCAATATTTTTTCCTGCTTCTATTATACCTTTAAGATTGGCCTCTGAATCATAAACATGAATTATACCATCGTCTGTGAGCACAAAGAGATATGAGCCATTGACCGACATCACGATATCAACAGGTTTTTTTTCAAATTTAATGATCTGCTGAATCTCCCACTCAACCTCAGCCAAGACTGCCCCCGGGAAGAAAAAACAAATAAATATGATAAAAAAATATTTATTAATAAATTTTTTCACATAATCACCAAAATAAATTATTTGATAATCCGGATCTTATCTGAAAGCCCGTCTTCGTAGCTGCTCCATCCTGAATTCATACCATATGGGCACCTGAGTGTTATTGCCTCTATGCGGCGGATTTTGCCCTTTTCCACCTTGAAAAGCTCGGCAACCTGCCATGTCCATGGCTCTGCCGGGCCTGAAACCACATTCCTGCCATCAGGTGTGGTAAAGCGGCGTGATTTTCCTGCCATATGATCAAAGAAACAGAAGGCAAACACAATTCCATGTTCACGATCAACTGCAACAAAGCGACGGTCACGGATACGCGATACAAAATAGATAAGTCCTGATTCAAACTGCTGTTTGCAGCCCCAGTGGGAAGAATACACCGTCTCCTTTTTGGGGTCAGGCATTGTTTGACCCGGGGCAAGAGGCACATTTGTTGCCCTTATCCCTACCTCATAACGATCGCAGTCATCCGTAAATGGATATGTGCCTGTGCCATCCACACCCTTGCCGTCATTTCTCTGCATACCGGTAAAATAGTAGTTTGCGGTCTTTATCATCACTTCACGGGTTGGACGTTCATTCTCAGGTATGACCTCAAGGAAAATCGGGTGCGGATTACCCAGCTCTTTACCCATTTTTTCTATATTTTCCGCTGTAGATGGGGGGGTATCTCCTTTAGCCGGATTCAGGATATTGGTATCAGGCCTTACAACAAGCTGCTCTGCCTCTGTAATGAGCCCGTTTTCTATCTTGAGCCTCAAGGCAATGGCGACGGGACGGGGTGCATCACCCTCTTTCTGGGGTTCTTCCCTTGCTGTACCCAGGAATGCTATCTGCTGAGTCTCCACATCAGGGACATAAAATTTGTATGTACCCTGCCCCGCCATGCTTGCCCACAACCCTTCACTGCCAAGCGGGAGGCGGATACCGTTTTCAGTAAATTTGCAGTTTTTATCAAACAGCTTTTCCCATGGATCGTTATTGAGCATTGCATACATGTACTGATCCACATATTTCTTGAGGCATTCGCTGTCGCAGAGTTTAGCTGCGGAAGGATCACCGGCATCCTGTGCCAGGCACAGACCTGACATAAAAAAAAGAAATAAACTTAGTGATAATATTAACAGTCTTTTTCCCATTTGACCTCTCCTTTTTCGATAATAGCTGACAGCTGAAAGCTGAGCGCTGAACGCTATTTTGTTATCTGTATCTTATCCGACATACCATCTTCATATGTGCTCCACCCTGAATTCATGCCATAAGGGCTGCGCTGTAAAATCGCCTCTATACGGCGGATCTTACCCTTTTCCACCTTAAAAAGCTCTGCAATCTGCCATGTCCATGGTTCAGAAGGCCCCTCAATCGCCTTTCGGCCATCAGGGGTTATAAATTTACGTGAATCACCGGCAGCATGATCAAAAAAGCAGAAACTGAAGACAATACCGTGCTCACGGTCAACCGCCACAAAACGGCGGTCACGGATGCGGGTTACAAAATAGATCAGGCCTGATTCAAACTGCTGTTTGCATCCCCAGTGGGATGAATAGACTGTTTCCTTTAACGGGTCAGGCATCTCCTGGCCTGGTGCAAGCGGGACATTGGTGGCTCTTCCGCCATTTTCGTACCTGTCACAGTCATCTGTAAATGGGTAAGTACCTGTACCGTCCACTCCCTTTCCATCATTCTTCTGCATCCCGCTGAAATAGTAATTGGCTGTTTTTATCATCTCTTCACGGGTTGGCCTCTCATTCTCAGGGATGACCTCAAGGTAAACCGGGTGAGGATTACCCAGCTCTTCTCCCATTTTTTCAATAAGTTCAGCGGCTGAAGGACCTCTTTCAGCACCCGGATTCAGTAGATTACTCTCAGGACGCACTACCAGCTGTTCAGCCTCGGATATCAGCCCATCTGTTATCTTGAGCCTGAGGGCAATTGCCACAGGGCCTGGAGCAGCCCCTTCATTTTGGGCCTCTTCCCTTGCTGTACCGAAAAAGCCGATCTGCAGGGTTTCTATATCGGGAACATAAAATTTATACGTACCCTTTCCCACCATGCTTGACCAGAGGCCTTCCTCTCCCAGGGGGAGCCTCACGCCGTTTTCGGTAAATATACAGTCCTTGCTGAAAAGGGTTTCAGACGGGGCCTTGGCGAGCATGGCGTCCATGTATTTATCCACATAGCCTTTAAGACATGCACTGTCGCAGGTTTTCTGTACAACAGGTTCAGCAGTTTCAGGGCTCTGCGCTGGCTCCGGATTCTGGCATGCTGTTAATAAGAGAAAAAGAAACAAGATGGCGGCTGTTGTGAAAAATCTTATACGCATAAGAGTTCTCCTTTTTCTGGTTGGTTTTTTGAAAGGGATACACTTCTTTGGGTGATGAGTATAAGAATATTACTGTTGTGTGTCAAAATAATAATAAAGACAGGCTGATCCGGGTATTATTCGAAGCATTTACTTTATCCCTCCTTTGATCTTTGTCTTTTTTTTCAAGACTATTATATTTATATGGATTTTTTATGTTTAATCCGTTAGAAAAATACACAAATGTCTAAATGGTTTTTTTCAGATTGACTAGTTTAAATCTATATGGTTAATCATGTCCTGTTTTTACAGGGTTACAGATTTAATTGTCTGAAAAACAGTCATGCGGATCAAAAACAATATTTGTTCATTAAGCGAAGAAAGGAGTCATTGATAAATGGGAGTTTTTGAAAATGGTATTGGAAAGCTTTTTACAGACCCTGATCCGGATAATGCCCGTGCATTTTTCAGGAAAAAATCAAGGGAAATGAAAAGCAAAGTAATGCCGGTAAAAGAGGCCGTTGAAAAATTCGTCCATGATGGAGAATATCTGGCCATTGGCGGATTCGGTGCAAACAGGATTCCCACGGCCGTATGTCACGAAATATTGAGGCAGGGACGAAAAAAGATGGGATTTGCAGGGCACACATCAACCCATGATTTCCAGATTTTAGCGGCCGGAAAGGTGTTTAACAGGCTTGATGCTTCCTATGTGGTAGGTCTTGAGGCCAGAGGGCTTTCCCCCAATGCGCGTAATTACCTGCAGAGCGGCGAAGTGGACGTAACCGAATGGACCAATTACGGGCTTGCAGCCCGGTTCAGGGCAGCAGGGATGGGCGTCTCTTTTCTCCCCATAAGAACAACGCTTGGTACTGAAACATGTAAATACGGCGCAGGCAAGGTAATTACATGCCCCTTTACCGGTGAACCTTATCTGGCCGTTCCGGCGCTGTATCCCGATGTGGCCGCTATTCACGTGCATGCATGTGATATTTACGGTAACTCTCAGATCAGGGGAATAACTATCGCAGACCTTGATGTTGCACGGGCTGCGAAAAGACTGATTATAACCACTGAGCGTATTATCCACAGCGATGAAATCCGCAAGGAACCCAATCAAACAGTAATACCATATTATCTCGTGGACGCGGTCTGTGAAGTGCCATACGGCAGCTATCCCGGTAATATGGCATATGAGTATTTTTCGGATGAAGAACATCTCAGGGAATGGATGAAGGTAGAAAAGGAGCCGGATGCCTTTAAGAAATTTCTGGACAAAAATATATATAACTGCAAATCACATTTTGATTACATCGGTATTAACGGCGGGATGGAAAAAATGATGAAACTCAGGCAAAAAGAACTACTAATATTGCCCCAGGAAAGATAGGAGGAAAGAATATGCCTGATTATAATGTAATGGAACTTATGGTATGTGTTGCGTCGCGTGAACTGGAAGACGGCGCTTCTGTAGGTGTAGGAACAGGTGTGCCATGCGCAGCCACCATGCTTGCCCAGAAGACCCACGCTCCTAATATATTAATTGTTTTTGAGGCAGGAGGCGTAGCCCCTCTGTTACCTGAAATGCCAATCTCTGTCGGGGATTCAAGGACCTTTTATAAGGGGATCATGGCCAGCGGTATGGTACAGATTATGGAAACCTGCGCAAGGGGGACAGTAGATTACACCTTTCTTGGCGGTGCCCAGATAGACATGTACGGAAATATGAATTCAACCCAGATCGGTTTTGATCATGACAAACCCAAGATAAGGCTCCCGGGCAGCGGCGGGGCAAATGACTTTGCCTCCTACTGCTGGAGAACCATGGTGGTAACCCCTCAGGACAGCAGGCGCTTTGTGGAAAAATGTGATTTTATAACTACACCGGGTTACCTGACCGGCGGCGACGCTAGAGAAAAAGCCGGACTTCCAAAGGGATGCGGCCCATACAGGATAATCACCAATATGGCGGTTATGGATTTTGAGCCCGTATCAAAGAGGATGCGTATAATATCCATAAACCCCGGATATTCTGTAGAGGATGTGCAGAAAAACTGCGGGTTTGAACTCCTTAAGGCGGATAAAATAATTGAGACCGCACCGCCGACAGCAGAAGAGCTGAGGATACTCCGGGAAGAAGTGGACCCTGAACGGTATGTCATAGGCCGGTAATACTGAAAAACACGGTAAGAAAACCAGGGGTGCTGCTACTGCCACGGTTATTTAGAAACTGAAACCAGGTATGATTTTTTTCCGTGGACCGGCATAGCGAAACCCCTGTGAAATACCTTATACAGACCCTGGAAAAAAATACAGGACTTTGAATTTATTCAGGGGGTTTTAATGCTGTCTCAACATTAACCAGGACAGGAAAACACCGTCTTGATAGTAACTTTACAGGCTGGTTATCAGAGGCAGCAATAAACCATGCTATTCTCATTTCTCCGGATAAACCTGTGCTGCAATAATGCAAAAACAGTTGGATATTTTTCCTTTCCGTCTATCCAAAAATCCTTCTGATATCCTCAGAGCAGCTTCCCTTTTAAATCTAAATTATTTTAAAATGACTCAATTGTTAGATTTCTGTTAGGATTACGTTTTCTATTGATTAATATATCCTGATAAAATAGGATTCAAGAAAAAATTTATTATAAATTATCTTATTAAAAAGAGTATAAAATCAAGTAGTTAACAAGGACATTCTATATGGGAATCGAGTTAATATATGCAGTAGTCACTGTTCTTTTTCTGTTTGCCGTTTTTGACATAATAGTAGGTGTGGCAAATGATGCTGTAAATTTCCTGAATTCAGCCATTGGTTCAAGGGTTGCGCCTTTTTTTGTCATTATGACCATCGCCAGCGCCGGTATTTTGACCGGTGTACTATCGTCAGGAGGAATGATGGAGGTGGCAAGAAAAGGTATTTTTCATCCGCAATTTTTTACAATGCCTGAACTGATGACCCTTTTTCTGGCAGTCATGTTTGCGGATGTGCTATTACTTGATCTGTTCAATACCTACGGCCTGCCGACCTCAACTACTGTTTCACTGGTATTTGAACTGCTTGGCGCTACCGTTGCCATGGCGCTTTTCAGGGTAATTGACACCGGCGGAAGTATTGTTGATATTGCCTCCTATATAAATACCTCCAAGGCAATGATAATCATCTTTGGCATTCTGCTTTCTATCTTTATCGCCTTCTGCTCCGGAACTGTTTTTCAGTTTATAACACGTCTGATTTTTACCTTTGATTATGAGAAGAGAATAAAACGATATGGTGCTATATGGGGTGGTCTTGCTATGGCGCTGATCTTCTATTTCATACTCATAAACGGGATAAAGAGCACTACCTTTATTACCCCAGAGATGTCCGGCTGGATTAACACTCATTCTTTCCTGATAATGAGCATCATCTTTATTTTTTCAGCCATAATATTCCAGGTTCTTACGCTGTTCCTGCGGTTTAACATTTTAAAAATCATTGTACTTGCAGGCACCTTTGCCCTTGCAATGGCCTTTGCCTCAAACGACCTTGTCAATTTTATAGGGGTTCCCCTGGCCGGACTAAAATCCTTGCAGATCGCTCTTGCATCAGGGGATCCTTTGATTGTAAAAATGGGGGCACTTGGTGATAATGTATATACTCAAAATGGATTTCTGGTAGCGGCAGGCGTAGTGATGGTTCTTACCCTGTGGTTTTCAAAAAAGGCCAGAACTGTGACAGACACGGAAATAAGACTCGGCCAGCAGGATGAGGGGATAGAACATTATGATTCAATATGGATCTCACAGAAGATTGTCAGCATGGCAGATTCAACCCTCAGTCTTTTCAGGCTGCTGCTGCCATACAGGTTAAGAGAGGCTGTTTACAGCAGAATAAATCCTGCACTCAGCAGGACCGTGCATGAACGTGATAAAAAGCCCCCCTTTGATATGCTTAGAGCCTCTGTAAACCTCATGGTTGCAAGCGCCATAATATCCTTTGCCACATCCATGAAACTGCCCCTTTCAACTACCTATGTAACATTTATGGTCGCCATGGGCACATCCTTTTCAGACCGGGCATGGGGGAGGGAAAGCGCCGTTTACAGGATTACAGGTGTGCTTACAGTTATCGGCGGGTGGTTTATAACCGCCCTTGTAGCTTTTGTAATCGCCTTTTTATTTGCCTGCTGCATAGCATTCTGGGAACTCATCGGGATAATCCTTACCATAGGAATAGTTTCATTTGTAATGATAAACAGCCACAAGAAACACAAACTCCGCTCAATGGAAAAAAAAGAAGCCGAGATACTGAATCTGAAAAGGATTACAGACCCCAAAACCGCCATTTCAATTACATTCGATCATCTTGCCATACTGATAGGGGAATTCAGGGATTGCTATGACAAAAGTATTGATGCACTCTTTACGGAGAATGTCTATATCCTGAATAATCAGCGGAAAAGAATTAAAAAATTCCAGATATGGGTGAATATCATTATGGCAAATGTATTCAAGGTGTTAAGGCTTCAGCAAAAAGAAGACCATAATCAATCTTACAATTATGCACAGATAATCAGGAGGTTGCAGAAATTGTCTGACGCCTTAAGGGATCTTGTATTGAGATCCTATAACCATATAGCCAACAAACATAAAGGGTTATTGGATGTGCAAATCAATGAATTAAAGGAAATCAAGGCTATGATACTTGATATCCTGCTTAAGGTTGAAACTGCCTTTAGAAATAAAGATATAAAAGATTATAAGGCTATTGTTGAACAGTATACCAATATGAGGATCATAGCTGACAAGATGAATTTTGAACAGGTATTAAGGATACAGGATAACAGTTCCAAAACCCGTTTAAGTATCCTGTTTTATGCCATTGTTGGTGACTGTCTCATGCTGGTTAATCAAAATATTAAACTGCTGGAAATCCTGAATGAATCTTTTAAGATTGATGAAAAACTGCCAAAATCATATATGCAGGAAAAAAGTCATTACAGTATATAGAGAGTCCGCCCGCTTACTGACCGGATTCTCTATTCTGTCCGTTCAATAACCAGCATGGTTTTCCATTTCCCGTTTAAAAATCTCAGCAGGAACCCTACCCCCAGTGTTATTACACAAAGTGTGGCAAAAAACCAGCATGCCATTATTCCGTAATCAAGCACAACAATAGATATATAGGTTGGAATAACCATAAGAGCCCACCCGATAATAACAGTCATATACATGACAAATTTTGTATCCCCTGCCCCCTTTAGTGCCGATGAAAATATTATGCTCAGGGTATCAAAGACAGAATAGACCGCTACAAACCTGAGGAGTATCACACTCAGACTTGAGATCTCAGTAAATACCGCAGGATCAGCCTTGGCTGCAAATGGGGCGATGAATATCCACGGGATCGCAACATATGCTATGGAAATAGAAATCATATATATAAATGTCAGATAAAGACCTGAATAACTGCTTCTTTCTGCAAGATCAGGCCGCCCTTTACCAAGAAACTGGCCTACTAAAACAGAAACAGCATTGCCGCATCCGATCATGGGCATAAAGGCAAGGGAATTTATATTAAATGCAATATTGCTTGCAACAAGACTTACTGTACCGAGCCTGCCGAGTATCAGCAGGAAGACTGTAAAGCTGGCCATATCCAGAAAAAACTGAGTACCCGCAGGGAGGCCAAAACGCAGTATCCTTTTTAACAGCTCATAATCAGGTTTCCATCCTTTAAGGGTATGGAACACCCTGTTTTGCGATCCCGTTGAGAGAAGGCATATATAAATAAAAAGAGTTGATGTGCTTGCTATCACAGTAGCAATACCCGCTCCTTTTATCCCCCATTCCGGGAAACCCCATTTACCGAAGATAAGTGCATAATCAAGGACAAGATTGACACCTAAGCCTGCACAATTTACCCACATTACAGGCCATGGTCTTCCGCGGCCTGAAAAATAGCCTGATATGGCTGCTGCTGCCAGGGCAGGAATCCCGCCCAGGCAAAGCACCCTGAAATAGGTTATCTCTTCCTGCTGTACAAGCGGTTCATGCCCGAAAAAGGCGAAAATAGTTTTTGCAAAGGGTATTAAACCTAACAGGAGTATTCCCCCGGTTATCGAGACATAGATCCCCTGCCATACTACAGGTCCAACACGGCTATATTTTGCGGCGCCATAATACTGCGCTACAAAAACACTTGTATATCCGGCAATCCCTAAAAAAAAGCTCATAAAGGCCTGGGTCACCATACTTGCGGGCATGGATGCGGCAATAGACTCTGCCGAATACCATGTAAGAAACATACGGTCGATAAAATGTAATACCGAGGTGGTTCCTGTGCTGATGATAAGGGGAATCGCAAGGTTGAGCAAATCTCTGTACCCTCCCTCCGATTTCCACCTGTTTGTGATCCTGTTCATATTTTTAACTGTTTTGGTATTTTCTGTACCAGACCTTCCTTATTTTATTTATCTGTATCAAACCTGCCAGATCTATGTTTGTTGATCTATTCAGGATATGATGTTCTGGCAATGTAATTAAGTTTCAATTATTGTCAATAAATAAAGCTGAATTATCAGGAATGTTGTGTTAGTATCAATACATTTCAATGCAAACAAATGAGAACATGTATTAATCTGGTAAAAAACAGGAGACAATATTATGCCTAAAATAGACAAGATACTGTATGCCACTGATCTTTCGAAAAATTCAGCGTATGCCTTCCAGTATGCAACAGACATTGCAGATAAGCATGGTGCATTAGTTTACATCTTAAATGTCATGGAAAAATTACCTGAAAGCGCCAAGGCCATTCTTCAAAATTACCTTTCTGAGGATCAGTATCAAAAGTTTAGGAACAGGAAAGATGAATCCATAACTATAATTAAAGAAAGGCTCTCAACCTTCTGTGAGAATGTACAAAAGGATGATCCTCAATGTGTATTTCGGGTTGCATCTATCGATGTCATTGAAGGGCAACCAGTAAATGAAATTCTGAGATATGCTGAACAGAACAATTGCGGCATGATAGTAATGGGGACCCATGGCAAGGGAGTTATAGGCCATGCACTTCTTGGAAGCGTTGCCGAGAGGGTAATAAGAAAATCAAAAATCCCGGTTGTGATAATTCCCATACCTGAAGGCGAAACAGAAATTGCTTATGAAATATGAGTAAACCAAAATGACTCAGCACAATAACACCATCTATCTTGTAGACGGCAACTCCTACATCTACCGGGCCTATCACGCCATAGGGTATCTTTCAAACAGCAGGGGGCTTCGAACCAATGCAATTTTCGGATTTACAAAGATGCTGCTGAAACTCTTTGAGGATAAAAGCCCGGGATTTGCTGCAGTTGCCCTTGATGCAAAAGGTCCTACCTTCAGGCATGAAATGTATGGAGAGTACAAGGCCACAAGGCCGCCAATGCCCGAAGACCTTGTAGAGCAGCTCCCCTACATAAGGTCCGTAATACAGCTGCTTGGAGTAAAGATGATAGAGATGCCCGGTTTTGAGGCGGATGATATCATAGGCACATTAACAAAAAGGGGGGAGGAAAAGGGCTATAATGTAGTTGTTGTGACGGGCGACAAGGATTTCAGGCAGATTATCTCTGATAAGACCTCACTGTGGGATACCATGAAGGACAAGGTCACTGATCTGTCCGCCCTGCGTGATGAGTACAGGCTTGACCCGGCCCAGATTATTGACCTTATGGGGCTCTCCGGTGACGCATCCGACAATGTGCCGGGTGTTAAGGGCGTTGGTGAAAAGACTGCCCTTTCTCTTATTCAGGAGTTCGGTTCCCTTGAAAATGTGTACGAGCAGATTGATAAGATTACAAAGACCAAACTAAAGGAAAACCTGAAAAGCTCTTATGAAAATGCCCTGCTGAGTAAAAAACTGGTAACTATAAACTGCAATGTGCCCATTGGATACGATACAGAGGATCTGAAGATAAATGAACCGGAATCTGGCAGACTCTCAGACCTGTTTCGCGAGCTGGAATTCAAGGGGCTGTGGGAGCAGTTTGCATCAAAAAATACCGTCATTAAAAATGCCTATAAGCTCATCATGTCTGAGCAGGATCTTGTTTCCCTGACAGAAAAGATAAAAAGAACCGGCCTAGTCTCTGTGGATACCGAAACAACCGGCATAGATCCGCACACAGCTGAGCTTGTGGGCATCTCATTTTCTCTGGAGCCTGATACCGGCTGTTATCTGCCCCTGTCACATATGTACCTTGGAGCGCCCAGGCAACTGGATAAACAACGGGCCATTGAAATAATAAGGGGTATTCTTGAGGATGAGAAGATCCTCAAGGTGGGGCAGAATATCAAGTATGACGCAATAATATTCAGGAATAACGGCATTGATCTTAAGGGGATATATTTTGATACAATGGTGGCATCATACGTGATTAATCCGGGCCTGCGTCAGCATAACCTTGATTTTCTTGCACAGCACTATCTTAATCATAAAATGATCTCATATAACGATGTAGTTGGCAGAGGAAAGGCAGAGATAAATTTTTCAGGTGTGACAGTTGAAAGGGCAATGGAGTATTCATGCGAGGATGCTGATATTACATTAAAAATCAAGGCCATCCTTGAAAAACAGCTAAAAGAAGACCAGAACCAGGAGCTTTTTCATAATCTTGAGATGAGGCTCCTTCCTGTGCTTATGGATATGGAGGTCTCAGGCATCAAGATAGATATCCCCTTTTTCAGGGAGATGTCTCTATCGTTTACGAGGCGTATCAGGGAACTTGAAAAACAGATCTTTATCGAGGCGGGAACAGATTTCAACCTTAACTCTCCGCAGCAGCTCGCCTCTATTCTTTTTGAAAAACTTGCCCTCCCGGTAAAGAAAAAGACGGTTAAAACAAAATCATTCTCAACAGATGTAAAGGTGCTAAAAAAGCTTGCCCTTGAAGGGCATAAGATACCCGGGCTGATTCTGGAATACAGGACCCTTGCCAAGCTCAAGTCCACATATCTTGATGCACTGGTAAAGATTGTTAACCCCAAAACCGGAAGGATACACACATCATATAATCAGACAGTGGCAGCAACCGGGAG
Organism: uncultured Desulfatiglans sp.; assembly: GCA_964610475.1. Lineage (GTDB taxonomy): Bacteria > Desulfobacterota > DSM-4660 > Desulfatiglandales > HGW-15 > JAAZBV01. The sequence goes on along the minus strand of CAZSZQ010000021.1, from coordinate 972 downwards.
GTTAAGCAGCAGTAACCCGAATCTCCAGAATATCCCGATCAGGGGAGAAGAGGGGCGCGAGATTAGAAAGGGGTTTATTGCTGAGGAAGGCCACTACCTGCTTTCTGCTGACTACAGCCAGGTGGAGCTGAGGCTCTTTGCCCATTATTCAGGTGATGATGCCATGATAGATGCATTTATAAAAGAGCAGGATATCCACACCAGAACCGCATCGGAGATACTTGGTATCCCCATAGAGGATGTAACCCCTGAAAAGAGAAGGATCGCAAAGGCAATCAATTTCGGCATTATCTACGGCATGGGTGCAAAAAAACTCTCTGATGAATTGAATATAGATATCAAGGTGGCAAGGGAATATATAGAGTCATACTACAACCGGTACAAGGGGGTTGCAAGGTACAGGGAGACTATGGCTGAACTGGCAAAAAAGCAGGGGTATGTCACAACACTCTTTAACCGCAGAAGGTATATACCTGAGATCAACAGTGATAATAACATGATTAAGGCCGAAGCAGAGCGAATTGCCGTAAACACGCCCATACAGGGTACTGCCGCTGACCTTATTAAAATGTCCATGATAAGCATACATGCAATGCTGAAAAGGAAAGGGTATAAAACACGCATGCTGCTCCAAGTACACGATGAACTTGTGTTTGAGGTCCCGGAGGCAGAGATAGCCGTAATGCCGGCCCTGTTAAAAAAAGAGATGGAGGAGGTCTATAAACTTTCTGTTCCGCTCAAGGTTGATGCTGGTTATGGCAAAAACTGGGATGAGGCGCATTAATATGTAGAGATGGGTTTTATCCACCTTTGCCTTATATGGCTGTGGCGGGACAAGAACCCGTTTATATGTCTATATTTGATATTATATTTAATATTTTTCTCACTGTTGACGAATGTATCGATGATTCTAAGCATTCATTTTTAGGATACCCATTTCATTACCCATATAAATCAACATTACCTAATTGC
>CAZSZQ010000020.1:0-31041 GCA_964610475.1 uncultured Desulfatiglans sp. | reverse complement strand
TCGTTAAACTAGTATATCTCTTCTCCATAACTCTTCCTTTCTTAATGCAGTTTTTGGTATGATTTAATAGATTATGGCTTCTACAGCAAAATCTAACCGGTTATTTGCCACAAGTTATCAATATCCTTTGAATAGATCGCTAATAATACTTCTTTTGTCAATAACAAATTGCCAAATATGTCTTGTATTGTTTTTAATAACTATGCAGATTTGTTTAGCCGATAGCCGATATGGTCACGATTGTATATAAAATCCACATAAGGAGGGTATTAAAGAATAATGCCCTCCTTTATTCAATATATCGAAATTATGCTCCAAACGTTTTAATAATGGCTTCCAGCATCATATCCAGCGCTGGAATCTTGAATACCAGAAGCAGGCTTATGAGCAGGGCATAAATACAGAGTGATTCTATCAGTGCAAGGCCAAGAATAAGCATAGTAAAAATTCTTCCGCCTGCTTCAGGATTGCGGGATACTCCCTGCATAGCTCCGTTGATTGCATTACCCATTGCCAGACCGGTTCCAAGGGCTGCAATACCAATTGCCAGGCCGCAGGCAACAGCAATACCAAAAAAGGCATATAGTCCGGCCGCTGCCGCAGAATCTTCCGCCCCAAAGACCCCTGATGAAAACCCCATAACAAGTATAAATGACAAAATCGTCACAATTTTACTCTTCGACATGAAAAACTCCCTTCTTTTTGATATTTTGTTTTAATATATCTGGTTAATATTTATTTAATGAGCCTCTTCCATGGCGCCTGCAAAGTACACTGTCGCCAGAAGCATAAATACAAGAGCTTGTACAAAACTTACTAATATACCAAGAACCATGACCGGCAATGGTGCAAGGTAGAGACCCGCAAGGGCAAAAAGGACCCCCAGTACTTTTTCTTTACCGAAGATATTGCCAAAAAGTCTTATGGTGAGCGACATAACCCTTGCAAGATGTCCTATTATTTCTATAATCAGCATTAATGGGATCAAATACCATACAGGGCCTAAAAAGTGATTTATATATTTAATCCCATGATATTTAATACCTAAAAAATGTGTGTATATGAATGTCATTAAAGCCAGAGACAGTGTGGTGTTAGGGTCTGCGGTTGGTGAAAAGAAACCCGGTATCAGGCCTATGAGATTGCATATTAATATATAGAGAAAAACAGTTGCTATAAATGGGAAAAAGGACTTTCCCTCCGGGCCTGTAATGCTGATCATAAAATTTTCAAGGCTGCTGATTATAAATTCAAGAAAGACCTGCTTCTTTTCCGGTAAGAGCTTTATTCCCCTTATCATAAAGATGCTTCCTGCAAGCATAATAAGTATCACCAGCCATGAATATGTGACATGCTGATATCTATGGGCGAAGTGACTCAGACCAAATGCCCCGAAAATTTCAGTGAGAAAATAATAATGATGCTCCACCTTTATTATACCTCCCCGCCATTTGTTTTAAAGGCTTCGCTTATACCGGTTATTATTATAGACACAACAACCGTTGACAACCCAAGGACCAGGCCGATTGGGTTAACCAGCTGGTATTTTAAAAGAAAAAAAATCGATATGCCTAAAACAAAAATACGAAAATAGTAATGTAAAAAAACCGATATTTTTCTCGAGTTACACTTGAAGTCGCGTCCAAAAAAATTCTTCAGGGTATGTTGCATATACCTGAAATTCATTATACTTACAATGCCGCCGGTCAGAATACCAAGTGTATGGGAAGGAGTTAATGAGAAGTAACTTATTGAAGAAAAAAAAAGAAGAATGATCCAGTTTTTTTTCTTCAGGTCTTCATATATCAAATCCCAATCCATTTTACTCACCATTTAAATTTTTTGCCTTCTTATACATTAAGTGGAGATTCTTGAAGGCAGCAATAATACCAAATATTAAGAATATAAAAAAGAACCAGGGTTCAGTGTTAAATTTTTTATCAATATAGTACCCGATTAAAACACCCAACCCTATGGAGCAGGCCATTGCCATTCCAACAGTGCTAATAAAACCTAAAGTACGAAACATTTTTTTTGTTTCACTATCCATAAATAGCTGGATTTGTCCTGGTTTTTATCTCTTTGTCTTTGACGTGTTTTCTATCACATGTTTTTTTTATAAAGTCAACACCCTTATTACCTTAAACTGTGTCAGTTTAACCCCTATTCTGCTCAATTCCTTATATTTTTAAAAAACTCATAAGCCACATCAATTGTCCTGTCAATTACTTCATTGTCATGAGCAATGGAAACAAACCATGCCTCAAAGGGACTGGGAGCCAGATAAATGCCCTTTTCACGCATCTTTTTATAAAAAGATTTAAAAAAGGCAATATCACTTTTTTTAGCAGAGGTATAACATGTTACCGGTTCTTTTGAGAAAAACAGGGAACCAAGAGACATTATGTGGTTAATTATAATCTCCAGCCCTGCACTATGTGCAGCATCCTTTAAACCCTTAAAAAGCCGATCCCCCTTTGCTTCAAGATCTCTGTATATATTGTTGTTTTTTAAAATTTTAAGGGTAGAGATACCTGCTGCCATGGCAATAGGATTTCCTGATAGTGTGCCTGCCTGATATATTTTCCCTTCAGGGGCAATATGTTCCATAATCTCTTTCCTTCCGCCATATGCGCCGACAGGAAGTCCTCCCCCTATTATTTTCCCAAGGCATGTGAGATCAGGCATTATATTGTAATACTGCTGTGCACCCCCCTGGCATAACCTGAATCCGCTTATAACCTCGTCGAAAATTAGAAGCGATCCGTTTTCAAGTGTTATTTTTTTTAACCCGTTTAAAAATTTGACATCGGGAATAATAACACCCATATTGGCAGGAACAGGTTCGACAATTATGGCAGCTATATCTTTGCTGTACTCATTGAATGCATCTATTACCTTATCAATATTGTTGAATGGAAGCGATATTGTTAATGCAGCGATCTTGTCCGGTACTCCGGGGCTGCCCGGGATACCAAATGTGGCCACACCGCTCCCGGCATCCACTAAAAGGCTGTCGGCATGACCGTGATAACACCCATCAAATTTAATTATTATATCTCTGCCTGTATATCCCCTGGCAAGGCGAATGGCACTCATTGCCGCCTCTGTGCCCGAATTTACCATCCTTACCATCTCAATGGATGGCACCATGTCTATTATTGTTTCGGCCATCTCTACCTCGATAGCAGTAGGCGCTCCGTAGCTGGTGCCCCGGGACATTTTTTCTGAAACGGATTTCAGTACATCCGGATGGCTGTGACCAAGGATCATCGGTCCCCAGGAAAGAACATAATCGATATATCTGTTGTTATCCTCATCCCAGAGATAACAGCCTTCAGCCCTTGAAATAAAAAGGGGGTCCATTCCAACGGATTTTCCTGCGCGGACCGGGCTGTTGACGCCGCCAGGAATATATCTTTTTGCCTTCTCAAAAAGCGTTTTTGATTTGTCGTACATACAATCTCCCCATACCGTTCATATTATATGAGATAGAATCTTAGGTTTAATGTATATCTATCTTGTTCATTATTTTCCCTGAACCTTTAGCCCTGCGCCTTGCACCTCATTTTTAAAAGTATTCCATACTTGTCTTCTTAAATTCTTTTTCACTAAAAAGGAGTGTATATTGTTTCATACCTGTCTTGTCTGATATCTTTTTCGCTATATCGTAACACTCTTCTCTGGTATCTCCGTGAATCATGGTATAAAGATTGTATTTCCAATCCTTTTGAGGTATCCTGTGGTAACAGTGTGTAACCTCTTTGAACTTTGCCATAATATGTCCGGTTTCATCTATCTTTTCTTCAGGGATAATCCAGACCACCATTGCATTGGCGCTGAAACCCGCCTCCTGATGGTAAAGGGTTGCCCCAAAACGTCTGATAACGCCATTCTGTATCATGGCCTCAATTCTGTTCAGAAATTCATCCTCATATATTCCCAGCAGATCGGCCATAATTTTAAAAGGCCTTGGATCTACAGGAATATCCTTTTGAAGAAGACTGATAATTTTTTCATCAAGATCATCGATCATATATTGCATGCCTGTTGGCTGATATATATTTTTTTGATGAAATTTTCAGATTATTCTATTATTGTCAAGAAAGAATAAGAAACCTTCCGCAGTGCAGGCATAAATGATTGTGATATATCAATATTATCAAATGGCTGAAAGATGATATACGGGTATCAGAAAATAATCGACAGAATGGATAAAAAGAGATAATTATTTTCTCTTCTTCATCTCCTCCTCCTTTAGAATTCGCCTTAAGACCTTTCCAACCATCGTAGTAGGCAGTTCATCCCTGAATTCAATCTCTGAAGGGATCTTGTATCTTGCCATTTTGTCTTTTGACCATTTCTGAATATCTTCAGCCGTGACTTTCCCCTTTTTCCCCGGATTAAGAACGATAAATGCCTTAACCGCCTCCCCCCGCTCCTTATCCGGAACACCTATAACCGCTACATTTTGAATTTCAGGATACTTGTGAAGAAACCCTTCTACTTCTGCAGGAAAGATTGCATAACCCTTTACTTTTATCATATCCTTAATCCGGTCACGTATAATTGTATAGCCTTCGGAATCTATACATGCGATGTCTCCGGTATATAACCATCCATCACGTAATGCATTTAAAGTTTCTTCAGGTTTGTTCAGGTATCCCTTCATGACCTGGGGACCTTTAATGATCAGTTCTCCGGTATATTTATCTAATTCATCAAACTGATCTTTTGTTAATCCGCCTGCCGTTGCTACCGGGAAAGGCAAATGGGGCAGTTCCATTTCCCCTGTTTCTTTGTCCATTATTTTTATCTCAGTATCAGGAAAGGGGAGCCCGATGGTGCCCAGTTTTCGATTTCCGTATATGGGGTTTGCGTGAGTTACCGGAGATGCCTCACTCAATCCATATCCCTCAACAATAATCGATTTCGTCAGCTCCTCAAACCGGTTCTGTACTTCTACTGGCAGCGGGCCTGCACCTGAAACAGCCATTTTCAATTTATCAAGCCTGTAGTTGCCGGCCTTTGGATGATTATTTATCTTATTAAAGAGTGTTGCCACACCAGGCATTATCAGGCCCGCATCGTGAGAATATTTTTCAACCGCTTCAAAAAGCTCTGTCAAATCAGCGGGAGGTCTGGGAAGCAACAGTTGAAAGCCTCCCAGTCTGATTGACAGATTCATCACTACAGTCATAGCAAAGGCATGGAAGAGAGGAAGAACTCCGATTATGCCGGTAGTCTTTTCTCTTTTCCACAGCCATGCATCACACTGAGCAGCATTTGCTACAAGGTTTTTATGTGTAAGCATGGCGCCTTTTGGCAGGCCGGTTGTACCCCCTGTATATTGGAGTACAGCCACATCATTATTGCTTATTTTTACCTCAGGAGGTGCAGGGTCTGACATTAAAATGTCTGTAAATTTTAAAACATAAGGAGGTAGTTTTCCTGCCGGGATCTTTTTTAACAATTTACCGATAAAAATCTTTATCTTTGAAAAACCGCAAATATCAACTATGTTGGTCCCTATAATTAATTTTACGCCTGTATCCTTTATCCCTCCGGCTACTTCCTTAAAAATGGAATCAAGTACGATAACAGCTTTTGCTTCGGAATCCCTGAGCTGGTGCTGTATCTCAAGTGATTTATAGGTTGGATTAATTGCTGTTACAATAACTCCCAGCAACTGGCAGGCATAAAAGGAGATGACAAATTGATATGAGTTTGGAAGTATAAGGGCACACACTTCGCCTTTTTTCAGGCCGAGGTTTGACAAACCATTGGCCACTCTTTTTACTTTGTCCAACAAGGTCTTATAGTTCATGCTGGTGTCAAGGAAAATAATGGCTGTATTATCGTTGTAATTTTTTGCAGATTCCTCAAGTATTTCGGCAAGTGTCAAATCGGGATAATCAAGATTTTTTTGTACCTGGAACGGCCAGTGCTTGTGCCATATCTTTTCTGTTGAAGAATTACCAGCCATTTATCCCCCTCATATATACTGGTTAATGCTGCCGACAATATCCTTAATACTTTTTATGTTCTTCCTTTCACAATAACTCTTTATCCCATCTATTATTTCAAGGGTCGCCCTGGGATTAATAAAATTTGCTGTTCCTACCTGTACCGCGCTGGCCCCTGATATCAGAAATTCAAGTGCATCCTGTGCGTTTAATATCCCGCCTATCCCGATGACAGGGATTTCAACAGTTTTTGCCACCTGATAAACCATATGCAGGGCAACAGGTTTTATTGCAGGTCCCGACAACCCTCCCGATATATTCCCGAGTCTTGGTTTACGGGTTTCTATATCAATCGCCATACCGGTAATGGTATTTATAAGCGAAATACAGTGGGCACCTGCCTGTTCCACGGCAGTTGCGAGAATGGTAATGTCGGATACGTTTGGCGACAGTTTGACAATAACCGGTTTATTAGTATTTTTTACCACGGTTTCGGTTACACGCGCTGACATATCCGGATCTTTTCCAAAAACAAGTCCACCCTTATCCACATTGGGGCAGGAAATGTTCACCTCGATGGCTGCTACTCCATCAACATCTCTTAGTGCGTCAGCGAGTTCACCATATTCATCAATACTGTGCCCGTAAATATTGATAATAATTTTGGTATCGAGGGTTTTTAGCCATGGGAGTTTATCAGCCAAAAATCTTTCTATACCAATATTGGCAAGTCCTATCGCATTTAACATTCCCCCGGTTGTTTCAACAATCCTGGGAGGCGGATTACCAGGCATTGGTTTAAGTGAAATGCCTTTTACAATAATGGCTCCGAGCCGGTTGAGATCAATCACAGAATCGAACTCTTTACCATAACCGAATGTTCCCGATGCTGTCATCACGGGATTCTTTAATTCAAGTGTCCCCAGTCTAGTTGTAATATCAGGATTATCTCTCATACATTATCCCAATCGATTTCATTAATATCAAATACGGGACCTTCCTTGCATACGTGAAGATACGGCACTTCATTTTTGGATGTATCATACCTTACAACACAGCCCTGGCATACTCCAAGACCGCAGGCCATAAAGGTTTCCATTGATACCTGACACGGTATTTTAAATTCTGAGGATATTCTGGCCACAGATTTAAGCATAGGAAGAGGCCCACAGGCATAAATGCGAGTCTCTTTAAAAATATTCTTCTCAAGCTTTTTGTAAAGCATGTCAGTAACCACACCTTTAAAACCCATCGTACCGTCGTCTGTGGCAATTTCAGAAACTATATTATTGCCTGTTAAAACAGGATCTACTATTTCTCTTGATGTTCTGAATCCGGTCAATAAATTTGTTTCTGTAGAATCTATGTAATGGGAAAGGAACAAGAGTGGTGCGATCCCGATACCTCCTGCTACGAGTATACTGTTATTTGGCCCGTGATGAATTCTGAATCCTTTTCCAAGAGGACCAAGTATTGAAATATGTTCACCGGCCTTTTTCATAGAAAGGAATTCTGTACCTCTGCCGATGACCTTATACAATATTTTTACAATACCCTCTTCCTCTGTGCCGCAAATGGAAAAGGGTCTCCTGAGCACCGGATCAATGCTGTCATTAACCCTTACCATCAGGAATTGCCCGGGCACTGCACCTGCACTCAGTTCAGGTGAAAGAAGCCGAAGAAGAAAAATGTCCTGCGCGACATTTTCATTGGATAATATCATTAAGTATTTTTCGATCATAGTCCGGCAACGTTATCTTATTATTTATTTGTTTTAAAGAAAAAAGTTATTGCTTTGATATTCAGATATTAATATTATTTTATAAAAGAGTGTTAACCATATTCTCTATCAGGTCTTTTTTCTTGACACACAGTCATGTAAACCAATAAACTCACCATCAATTTGTCTATAGGGATCTCTTCGTTGTTGAATTAAAACATATTAATTTCTTTTTTCTGCATCTAACTATATACCTGACAGGAGGATAAATCATGAAAAATACTTCTTTGTATTTTTGTATTTTATGTATTGTATTGTTGCCAGGTTCATACATTATGGCCGGCGGCGCTGACAACAGAAGCAACTACAGCGGTGAATATGTAAGATCTCTCACCAGAAATGCCGCCACTGATTCTCTCGATGCCATTGCATATAATCCCGCAGGAGTAATGAAGATGAGGGATGGAATATCAGGTAACTTTTCACTGCATTATGTCATGAAAGACTATTCGAATACTGTAGACGGCGTTAACCTGGAACAGGATAAAAGCTCCTTTGTACCTGCACTGTTTGGACTATATAAAAAAGAAAACTGGGCGGGCTTTTTTTCCTTCACCCTGCCTGCCGGAGGGGGCGAGGTTGAATATAAAAACGGGAATGCCACCACGAGGATCGGTGCCACCCGGTTGAAAAATCTCCTTAACCAAACCGCAGGAGCAGCGATATACGGGAATATAGAAGATGAGGAACTGAATGCAGAGGGCTTCTATTACGCTTTTACAGCGGGCGGCGCATACAAAATCAATGATAGAATATCCGTTTCCCTGTCGGGTAGATTTATTGATGCTGATAAAAAGGCAAGAGCAACATTTCAGCTCATCCCTACAGCCCTGGGAGACATGGCAGGTCAACCTGAAAGAGAGGTTGTACTGGATTATATGGATAAGGCTGATGGTTGGGGGCTAATACTCGGAATGAGCTTGGATTTTGCGCCCTTTTATATCGGCATGAAATATGAAACAGAAACAGACCTTGATTTTCAATATTATGTTAAACAGGATTCAATCACCGGCTTACCATTCGGTCTGGGGTCAGCCGGAGGAATTGTAAACGGAACCAGACATTCAAGAAATCTTCCAGCGCTGTTTTCATTAGGTCTCGCATATACCATGTCCCAGAGGATAAAAATAGATACAGGTCTGGTTTTTTATTTTCAGGAGAATGCGGACTGGGGTGGTGCAGAGCAAAATGTAGATAATGGATGGGAAACGGGTATTTCCCTGGAATATACATTTAATGACAATTTAAAGGGCAGTGTTGGATATCTGTATACAGATACAGGTATGAATGCTGAATATGCACTCAAAGAAGCACCGGAGCTTAATGCGAATACTATTGGTTTAGGAGTTATTTACAAATACAGTGAAAACCTGAAAATGGATTTTGGCATTGGATTTGTATCCTATGATGACGATTCATACACTGACCTCTCATCGGGTACAGCAATGGTTATTGGTCTTGATAAATCAGTTAAAATGTTTTCAGCAGGGGTTGAGTATAGGTTTTAGCTGCCACTAAATAGTGCCCATCCAGAAAGAAGCAAATTCTGGATGAAGCTTTCAGTCCCGCCTTTGGCGGGATCAGCTAACTTTTTGTTTTGAATGCCTTTTGCTGAAAGCTGAATGCTAATAGCTGACCGCTTGAATCCAAAAATGACAGTTTTTGGATGGACTCCAAATAACTCTGAGTAATACAGGCGAAAGCAATTGAAGTAGGTGGAAGAGGCTATTCGCCAGGTGATGAACTTACCGTCTCTACAACATATTCACTCAGAGAATCAGGGAGATTGTAAAAGATAATCATAAAAGGGACTGATTCCTGGGGAGGGACATTAAGATTCGAATTGTTATCACCCGACTTGTTCTTTAGTCTTTTCTCAATTTCATTAATGGTAATATCTTTAAGTTCATGTTCTCTGATTACATTACCGGCGTAAACAAGTTTTCGATCGATTGTATTTTTATTTTCGTCTTCCAGGGTGCCTTTTACCAGTAAATAACTTCTGCTTTTGGGATAAGCATTGATGATTTTTCCTTTTATTATATAAAGCTGTCCAAGATTGTCGGTAGAAAAAAATTTACCTTCAAGATCTGCAATCTCCAATCTGCGGTTTCCGGTATCAGTGAGATCTTCCTGCTTTGGCGGTGTAATCAATTCTGATGTGCCTTCTGGCAGAAAAGAAGGTGCGAAAAGGTAAACGTAAAACGCCCCTGATATAACTACAAGTGCAGCAATTATTATCATTAGCACTAGACCCGGACGTCTATTTTTTCTTGTTACTCCGGAAGGTTCAACCTCTGTTTCTGTTTTTTCCTCTTCCCCGGTATCATTCTGTTCAATTGTTACATTGTATACATTTTCAAAGGCCTTTTCAAAATCATCGCCTTGCCTGTTGTCGTCAGTATCAGGTTTATTATCTTCTGAAAAGGAAGGGGGTGAATCCAGATTAACCGTTTCTTCGAGTTCAGAGTCTGAATCACTCTCTTTTTCTGGCAGAGGAGGAAATGCAAGAAAAATATTTTTACAGACTGAACATCTGACCCTGGAACCATTTTCCTTCAGAAGTCTTTCATCAAGATTAAATCTTGAACCACATTTTTCACAATTAATAATCATTCATTGCCCCCGATTTGCCAGTAATCTTCACTGTATGAAATGAAGCGGAAAATCAGTAAATGGATATTACTAATATTAGTGTAACATGTTAATACGCTTAATCTTGTCTGATAACTAATTTTCGTTAATTTGTCAATATTACAATAAAAAACAATAAAAAGCAGTTAACAAAATAATAGTGAAATTGATTTGTACACGAATGATTTTCCGTCTAACAAAATCATGCCATGGGAATGTCAGGATTATCATATCCTGGGAGTATGTTCAGGGAAAAATATTGTAAAAGTGGTTCCGCCTGACTTATAGCAGTCTTCATTTTCTTTGCAGAATTGACATCTATCAATATTCCCATAGCAGATATCGTTTACTTCAGGGATATATTTACATCTGGTTGATTGCATATCCACTGTAAAATTATATTTTTCTGAAAATATCTTCGTTCTTAACAGATCAGCGCCTTTACCTCCTGCATTAAAGTCAAAGGGCCTTTTTGAAGAGTAGTTGATTGTTTCCTGCGTGGGGAAAAATCCTTCAAAAATACGCCTCTGGTAATCTTCTGTTATACCTACACCATAATCTTTTACTATAAACTCAGTTCCTCCGCTTCTAGGGGAGATACTTATTTCTATTTTACCTTTATCAGGTGTATTTTCTATCGCATTTTTAATAAGCCCTGTGATTATTTTTTCAAGCACATCGTCAGGGAGATGAACAGGAGGTGATTTTTCAATGTTTTTTATTACAGAGATATCTCTATGAGTGAAATTCGTTTTCATTTTCGTAAAGCTTTTTTCGAAAAAAGAAGTAAGGTCTATATCCCGGATTTCAGCCATTTTTGGGCCAAAGCAAATTTCTATTTTGTTCCTCAGCTTTTTTATTATATCTTCTTCTCCATATTCTTCTGCTACCAGTGCTTCAAGTTCATCAGAGCAGCAATCCAGGAGGATAGAAAGAAGATGAAAGCTTCTAAAATCATCGTTTCTCATGATATCCTCAACTTCATATTGAATATCCAGTATCCTTTCCAGGTTTCTCTTTGCCCTGTTCAATGTCATCTCCCAGGTATCACTCGGGAGCGGTTCCAGCCTTTTTGCAAGTATGTTAAGGGTAGCCAGAAGAACCGAAACAGGGGTTTTTAATTCATGCGAAAGGTGGTTTATTACCTTGTCTTTTGCCCTGTTAAGCATTGTTACCTCATGATATGCCTTTCTTAGCTCTTCAGAATAACGCGCATTTTCAACAGAAAGAGCAACCGTACCGGCTATCATGTTCATAAGTTCCAGGTCAGTGTCATCAAATGCGCCTTCCTTCTTATTAACTGCAGCAAGTACACCAATTGTCCTGTCATAGCTTCTTAGCGGAACAAAAAGCATGTTTTTTGTATGTATATCAACCTGTTCATCCACACCAGGATAATAATCAGGTTCCCTGGACGGATCATATACAATTAATGGCTTGCCTGTTTTTATAACCCTGCCAGTAATTGTGTTTTCTGCAGGAAAACGCACCTTTTTTACACGGTACTTTGCATCAGAATCATCATATGCGGCACCAAGAAAAAATATTTCATCCCTTAATTCATCAAGTATAGCTACTGTAGCGCTCTCGGAGTTTAAAAGACGTTTTGTTTCGTTACTGATATAATCCAGAACATCTTCAAGGTCAGGATATTCCGGAAGGGCTGTGCTGATCCGCAGGAGAGTCGCATTTGTCAGTTCCAGTTTTTTTTCCTGGGTAATATCCCTTATAATAAAAAGCTTACCGCCGTCATTATCATTTTCTTCATCCGTATAAACGGCGCCTCTGATAATAACATCAAGCAGCTTTCCGTCCTTTGTCAACCTCTTGGTTTCAAGCCTCATGAGCTTTTCTTTCAGCAGGCGTTCTCTATTGATTTTTGCCTCTTCAGCGAGATTGGCAGGGACATAGGGGATCTTTTCCCCTTTGATTTCATCAAGAGTCCAGCCAAACGTGTGTGTAAATGCAGGGTTCAAATAACTTATCTTACCGTTAAGGTCTGAAACAATCATCGGGTAGGGTATGAAATCAAGCAGGTTTCTGGCCATTTGTTCAGCCCTTCTGCTCGCTTTTGTTTCCTTTTCATAGAGGAGTTCGGAATCCTTAAGGGCTTTTATTGTTTTTATCTTCTGGGTGATATCCCTCGCAATACCTCTAAAACCCTTTTTCATCCCGTTTTTGTCCTTTATTAAAAAGACAGATAACTCTATGAGTCTGGTTTTCCCTTCATTATCAATAATCTCCCAGTTAAGGCCTGAGATCTCCTCCTGTGAAACCCAGATTTTTGTAAATGTTTCATAGGCCTTCCGTGCATATTCATTATCCATGAATCTGCTGAAATCACGGCCCTGTATTTCGGGTCTTGGGTGACCCAGCATATTACAAAATGCATTGTTAAAATATATGAAATTGCAGTATATATCGGTTTCAAACACACCGTCACTGATCTGTTCAAGGAATATTTTGTATCTTTCGTCAAAGATGTCATTAACATGGGTTATGCTTTTTCTTATGTCATCCTTTGAAATGGCGGTTTTTTTTAAAAGAATTGCGTCATCAATTATTGTTTTTTTATCATTGGACATTAAATATCTGTCCTCCAGTATAATGGCCTGGTTTTTGCAGAATCTTTTTATATTTAAATGTTATATAACCAAATTATCTGAAGCCTATAATAGATAAAACTAACTAATTGTTATTTACTTGGAACCTGTGATATATTGAATCGTGTATGACTTATATAATTGTTTTACCATGATTTCAACATTTAGATAACTTTGGTTTGAGCAGGCACTGGCAGCCTTGGAAATGCGACGCTTAAAACCAGAATTGCAGATCAAGAGGTTTTTGCTTTGTTGCTGCGTTTGATACTGATACGAATAGGGTATGAAACTTCTTGCTGAAGGGCTTATCCGGATTTAACAGCGAAGGATAATCCGGTTCATTTTTTTTACTGGGAGCAGCCGTATGAATAAAAGTGTATTATATTTTGTCTCCATTTTTACATTTTTTTTATCCGGCACTCTTTCAGAGGGCCGTGAAGATAATGTCCCGGAAATTTTTTTCAAAGAAAAATCCCATATTGCAGGTGAAGTGATGGAGGGAGACATAATCGAACATACCTTTACTGTATACAACAGGGGAAATGGAGTACTTAAGATAAATAGGGTCAAGCCGGGTTGAGGCTGTTCGGTTGCCGAATTTGATAAGGCTATCCCTCCGGGCGGAGAGGGCAAAATAAAGATACTAATAAACACTATAGATAAATGGGGTAAAATCATAAAATCTATAGGCGTATACAGTAATGACCCTGATAAAAGGCATGAGAGGCTGACAATAGAGGCTTCCATAAGACCGTTATTCAAATTTGTTCCTTCCGGTAATGTTACATTAGAAGGGAAACAGGGTGAAATTAAGAGTGCTGATATATTTATTTCAGCCGGTCAGGATAAACCACTCAAGATTGAACCTGGCGGGTTTACCCTTGAAGGCAAGGTAAATTATTCTCTTGAGATGGTTGAGGAAGGGAAACAATATAAGATCACTTTCAGTAATAACCCCGATATTTCGGGTATTTTAAAAGGCGAACTAAGGCTTAAAACCAATTATAAGGAAAAACCTCATATTAAGATCAGGGTTAATTCACGGTTCCGCTGATATAGGTTTTTAATGAACACTGCCTTAAAGGAAAAAAGGACAGTAATGAATATACCTGTTAGGATATAAAACAATATGATAAACAATAAAAGACTCCCGGTTGAAATCTATACTGACGGCGCATGCAGCGGAAACCCTGGCCCGGGTGGTTATGGGATCATCTTGAAATATGGGAACCATTCAAGAAGAATCTCAGGTTATGATCCTTCTACAACCAACAACCGCATGGAATTGATTGCTGTTATTGAAGCCCTGAAAACGATAAAAAAACCATGTAAGATTAAAGTCATCTCAGACTCCTCATACGTGATCAATGGGATAACCAAATGGATCAAGGCATGGTTAAAGAAAAACTGGGTTAATTCCCAGAATAAACCTGTTTTAAACCGGGATCTCTGGGAAAAATTGGCCGAGATCAGCCGGACTCATAACATCGAATGGGTCTGGGTAAAAGGTCATGACGGGCATATTGAAAATGAACAGTGCGACAAGATGGCAAGGGATGCAATAGCGAATAAAAAAGGATTGATCACATAAAAGGATTTGAACGGTAATAAAAAGCTATTTAATATTAAATACTTGACGAAAAAATAAAAATATGTAATTTTTTTATTCATTTAATGGAAAAAATTTTTTTAAACACTTTATACTAAGGGGTATTAACATGAGATGCCTAAAATGTGGTTATATTAGTTTTGATTATAACAAATTATGCCCAAAGTGTAATAGAGATATTTCAGATGAACAGATGAAATTAAATCTACCGGACTATAAACCAAGTCCCCCATCATTATTGGGCAAGCTTATCGGTTCAGAGGATGAGTCTAAATCCGGGCTTACTGTGGACAGAGCATCCGCCCCGCATGATAGTGCCGAAGTGACCCTAACTGACGCATCCATGTTAGGAGCCGACAGTAAAAGTATTGATTTTGATGATGATCATGATCTGGAGATAAGCCTTTCTGATGATTCTGAAGAGTTTGAACTGCCGGAAATAGATCTAAACAGTGAATCAGCGGATACAGGAGAAATTGTATTCAATGGTGAAGAAGATCTTTCTACAGGGTTGAACGGGGATGAAATTATCTCCCCAGCGCCTGATAAAGACAATGAACTGGACATTGAACTTGACGGGATGTTATTGGATGAAGATGAGAAGGAATCGACTATAGAACTGAATGTAAGTGACCTGAAAATCAATGAAACCGGTGAATTGGAAATCAGTTCGTTTTCTGATGAAAATCTCACACCCGGGGATCTCCGGGTTAAGGAAGAAACAGAAAAGGAACAGAATGATATCGATTCAGGCACTGATCTCGAGCTGAAAAACAATAAAACCGGATCACTTGAACTCTCTGATCTTACCTTAAATGATTCGGAAGAGCTAGGAAGCGCGGAAACCATTGAAACACTGTTTTCAAAAGATTCAAAGAAGGAAGAAGAGGGAATCTCTATTGGGGATGATGAAACTTTTGACCTTTCTTCTCTTTCCTTTGAAGATAATGAAAATACCAATTCATTAGACACTTCGAATCTCAGGGGATTTGATAAAGATGACAAAGAAAACCTAGATCTGGGAGACTTAGCCTTTGGAGAGGATAAAGACTTCCTGACAAATGACCAGGATATGGATAATGGAGAAACCGGTGAATTGCGGCTTTCTGATACAGCAGCAAACAGGGTCAAGAAATCTGCATCTGAAAGTGAAAACAAAGCAGTAAATGGGGAAACGTCTTCAATCAAAATAAACGATATACTAGATGATGATTTAACCCTGGATCTTGAAAATCTAGACCTTGACCTTGATCTGGATGATTTTGAAGATAAAAAATAATTCTTCTCTTTTGGAAAATAGGTTTTTAACACTTAAGAAATCCTAAAAAATATCCGGAGCCTTTTTATAAAAAGGTGAAAATCACTTTATATTTTCGTCTTGACCAACATAAAAAGAAAGGATATAAGGCTTTCCACAACATGCCGAGATAGCTCAGTCGGTAGAGCAGAGGACTGAAAATCCTTGTGTCCACAGTTCAACTCTGTGTCTCGGCATCTTAAAAAGATACAAAAGAGGCTGAATCAAAATAGTTAACCAGCCTCTTTTTTTATTGACTAAAATACTTTTTTTTTAAATGTTATCTTGCCAAAATACCTGTAATATTGTAACCAGCTGAATTATTTGAACCTGGTATTTAGCTTAATGTCACATGATGACAAATGATATTTGTGTTTTTTAAAATTATAGATAATATTAAAGTAATTTAAATACAGGTAGGTTATCCTATGCCGTCAGCAAATCTGGATCTTATCCGTGCAATTAATCAGTTTAATATCTTGAACACCATTCGCGCCCGTGGGGCTGTTTCCAGATCTGAAATAGCCGATATCACAGGTCAGAGCAGGGCATCTGTAACAACTATAACTGCACAAATGATTGAAAAGGGTTTGATTTTTGAAAGGAACACAGAAATTACAGGGGAGAGAGGCCGCAACCGCGTACTGCTTGCATTGAACCCGGATGCAGTATTTGTTGTCGGGGTAAAACTGGCTGCGGGTAAAATTAGCTGTGCAGTATGTGATATGCAGGGCGAAACAAGAAGCTGCATTGTGAAGGAAGAGAGTTTTCGCCAGAAAAATGTCGAGTTTATAACAGATTTTATGGAAAAAATAATCTGTGAGACTGTAGAGAAAGCAGGCCTTTCGATGGAGAATATTTCCGGAATAGGTATCGGTATCCCGGGAGTCGTTGAGAGCAGTACAGGTATATGCCACTGGAGCCCGTTATATAATGCAGGAGAGGTGCCCCTGAGGGACCGGATCCAGGAGCGGCTGAACATAACAACTTATATTGAAAATGATGCAAATACATTGACCCTGGCACATCAATGGTTTGGAGAGGGTAAAGGTGTTGACAACTTTCTTGTTATAACCATTGAAGAAGGCGTTGGCATGGGTATTATTACAAACGGACAGCTCTTCAGGGGATCAAGGGGTTTTGCAGGAGAGATGGGGCATGTTCCGGTGACTCCTGATGGAGAAGAGTGCATCTGTGGTAAAAAAGGATGCCTTGCAACAGTACTTGGCGGGCTGGCCTTTGTGCGAAAAGCAAAAAAGGTGGCTGAAAAGGGTTCGTGGATTAGAGATACCGATTCGGATATCACCTTCAGGGAGGTTATTGATGCCGCAAAATCAGGACAAAATGAGCTGGTTGATATCTTGAATAAAGCCGGATATACCCTTGGTGTAGGGCTTTCGGTATTGATCAATATATTTAATCCTGAAAAGATAATCATTTCCGGTGAGGCAGTTGAAGCCGGGGAACTTATGTTCAGGCCTATGTACGAGACAGTAAAAAAACACACCTTTGGAGATATGCTGTCCCTTACAAAAATAGTCATACCTGAATGGCATGATACTGACTGGGCAAAGGGCGCTGCGAGCCTTGTACTTCAGGAACTATATAAATCACCATTTAATACAATACGTCCTGTTATCTAAAAAATCGTGTGTTATACTCTCATTTGATGAGTTTTCAGGTGAATAACTGCTTAATAAGCCTGTTATTTTACCGTTTTTCCCTGGAAAAGAGATTGTAACGTCAAAAATCTGCCATCCCATTCCATCACTGCAAGTTATCTCCAGTCCAACGCCTTGATATCATAAGGGATATTTCTGTATCGTTATGGTATAAATCTTGCTTTTATAAACTATGTAAATTTTATACAGGTTAAACCGGTATAATATGAATTGCCGGAGTAAAACAGATTTTGAAGGGTTAATACCCTAATTAATGAAAAGGCATGAGTGAAGATATGGGTGAACATGACAAAACCTCAGTAAGTTCAGATCTTGAACACAATAATGTTATGGCAACAAGGGACGAGCTGTCAAATATAATACTTGTTTCTGTCACCGCCTTTGGTCTGCCAATTCTTTTTATTTCATACCTGCGATATCTTGAAACCGGCGGTTTATTAACCCTGTCGATTCATCTTTTTTTATATCTCTGCTGTATGTCTATCACGATTTATAGAAAAAAATTTCCGGTTAAAGTCAAATCTTTAATCATCATAGGTGGCATATTAATATTAGCAATAACCTCAACAGTAAAATGGGGGATAATCGGTACAGGGGTTGCCTACTATATATTCAGCAGTGTACTTTTAACAATCTTTTATGGTGTAAAACCTGGTGTGGTTATCACTGGTTTAAACCTGGTAATATTGAGTATTTCAGCCGTTCTTTTTAACACCGGGGTTTTAAAATATGATTTTGATATAAATAAATATTTGTTAACCTCAACGGCCTGGATCTCAACAGTATCCGTATACGGTTGTTTTACTTTTATTCTGATTGTGGGCCTGAGCCGCCTGTATAATTCCATTTTCGTTTCTATTGAAAAACTGGCGAACCACACCTCTGAGCTGACTGATGTAAAGGAACGGATGGAGACAGAGATAAAGATCAGAAAAGAGGCTGAAACAGCGCTTAAGGTGAGTGAAGATCAATTAAGGGTTGTTTTAGACAGCCTTCCCGTCAGTGTTTTTGTACATGATCTTGATGGCAACAATTTAATCATAAACAATGAGGCCTGTAAAACAACCGGATTTTCAAGAGAAGAGTTGCTGAATAAAAATGTCGAAGAAACTGAATCCGACTCATTCGATATAGACGATGCCAGAAAGACATGGAAAAAGCTTATCGAAACCGGTGAGGTTATGACCTTTGAATTTTTGACTCACAGGAAAGACGGGACAGTAAGATACACAGAGATTCATAGCAAGTCCATTAAACTTCACGGCCGCCCTGTGATTCTGGTTGTTGATTTAGATATAACCGAACGTAAAAAGGCGGAAACCGCATTACGGGAAAGCGAGGAAAGGTTCAGGACAGTACTGGAAAACCTTCCATGCGGAGTCTCTGTTCATGATCTTGATGGAAGGCATCTTATTGTGAATGAAGAGACGTGCAGTGTTAAAGGATATTCAAGAGAAGAACTTATGAATCTCACGGTAATGGAGACAGCCGGCCCTTCATTTAGGGAAAGCCAAGAGGTAATTAAGTTATGGGAGCAAATTGAGCTTGGGGCATCATTTACATTTGAGGCATCAACGCAAAGAAAAGACGGTTCACTGTATGATAGTGAAGTATTTCTGTCTAAGATAATGCTGGATGGCAGGCCGGTAATACTCTCCCTGGTATTTGATATTACCAAACGCAAACAGTCAGAAGAGGCCCTGAAAAAAAGCGAGACATATTTACGCACCCTGATCAGCACTATTCCCGACCTTGTATGGCTTAAGGATGTAGATGGTAAATTTCTATATTGCAACTCCAGATTTGAAGATCTTTTTGGGGCAAGAGCAAAAGATATAGTTGGTAAAACAGACTATGATTACATAGAAAAAGAGATTGCTGACATCATACGGAAGAGGGATAAGGAGTCAATTTCAAAGATCGGCTCAACCAGAATAGAAGAGGCTGTAGTTTTCATAAATGATGGTCATAGGGAGATCCTGGAGACTATAAGAAAACCGATGTATAGCAGTGATGGAGTGCTTGTTGGCATTCTGGCCATTGGCAGGGATATTACGGAGAGAAAAAGGATTGAAGCAAGCCTTGAAAGGCGTTCAGAATTGGAGCGGTTGATAAGTGAAATTTCTTCAGGATTTGTAGGTGTCAGTTATAATGAAATAGATTCCTGCATTGATGAAGCCCTTGCTTCGATAGGAAAGAAGCTGGCTGCTGATCGAGCCTATCTCTTTCTGTTTCATAACGATGGGAAAACGGTTGATAATACAAATGAGTGGTGCTCTGAAAATACGACACCCCAGATAGATAAACTGAAAAATATCAAGCTTGAAGAAGAATTCCCATGGTTTTACAAGCGGATTTGTAATGGTGATATAATTCATATACCGGATGTTGAAAGAATGCCATTTGAGGCGCAGATAGAAAAGGTACATTTTGATAACCATGCAATAAAATCTCTAATAAACCTGGTGATGAGACAGGGTGGCAAATTGATTGGATTTATTGGATTTGATGCTGTCCATGAAAAAAGAGAATGGTCAGAAGACGAGATAGTCATCCTTCGGATCATTAACGAAACATTTATGAGCGCTATTCAGCAGAAACAGGCAGAAAAAGAACAGGAAAGACTAAAGGCTCAGTTATCCATGGCAGTAGAACTTGCCCATCTGGGCCCATGGGAGCTTGATACCGTGAACATGGTGTATACTTTCAATGATCATTTCTACAAAATTTATCACACTAATGCCGAAGAGATGGGCGGATATACAATGTCAGTTGATGAGTATAAGCGGCGTTTTGTTCATCCTGACGATATTCACCTTCTTGATGAAATCAGGAAGAAGGATATGGGCACAGATGCCCCGACTGAAAACAGGCTTGAACACAGGATGTTATATGCCGACGGGACGACCGGCTATTTATTGGCGCAAGCCTTCCGTGTAAAAAACAGCAAGGGTATTCCGGTAAAAGCATACGGCGTTAACCAGGATATAACCGATTGGAAAATCGCCCAGGAAAAACTTAGGGAGAGTGAAGAAAAGCTTGCCCGGTCAAGAAAGATGGAATCACTGGGTCTTCTAGCAGGAGGAGTTGCTCATGATCTCAACAATGTATTATCAGGAATAGTAAGCTATCCTGAATTACTGTTAATGGATTTACCTGCTAACAGTAAGCTAAGAAAGCCGATTGAAACCATACAGGAATCAGGACACAAGGCAGTAGCCATAGTACAGGATCTGCTTACAATAGCCCGCGGAGCGGCTACCACAAAGGAACCACTGAATCTGAACAGGGTAATTAATGAATATTTAAATTCTCCTGAATTTAACAATCTAAAAACCTACCACCCTTCAGTCAAATTTGTTACTGATCTTGAAAGCGGCTTGTTTAATTTAAATGGTTCTCTTATTCATATCAAAAAGGTAATAATGAACCTGGTTTCAAATGCCTCGGAAGCAATCGAAGAACATGGAACAGTTACCATTTCAACCAGAAACCGCTATATTGATATGCCCCTCAGTAAATATGAGGATGTCAAGGTTGGGGAATATGTTGTCCTGACAGTACTGGACAATGGCCCTGGAATAGCCCCTGAGAATCTTGACAGGATATTTGAGCCGTTTTTTACAAAAAAAGTTATGGGGATAAGCGGCACCGGGTTGGGTTTGACAGTTGTATGGAATACTGTTCAGGATCATTCAGGTTATATTGATGTAACAAGTGACAGTAGCGGAACAAAATTCGAAATATATTTTCCCATTACAAGGGATAAGTTGGCAACCAGGACATCATCCATTTCATTGGACCAGTTAAAAGGAAATGGCGAGTTGATCCTTGTGGTAGATGATGTTGATAGCCAAAGGGAGATATCCTGCCGGATGCTGGACGCCCTGGGTTATAGATATATAGCTGTTTCGGGCGGTGAAAAGGCGATAGAGTTTTTAAAAAATAACAAGGCCGATCTGGTATTGCTGGACATGATCATGGCTCCCGGAATAAGCGGAAGGGAAACATATGAGCATATTGTCAGGATTCGCCCGGGGCAAAAAGCTCTGATCATCAGCGGATATTCGGAAACAGAGGATGTTACGGCAATACAGAGATTAGGGGCGGGCGGATATGTAAAAAAACCTTTCTCTCTTGAAAGCCTTGGCCGGGGGATAAAAAAGGAATTGCAAAAATAGGAGTCATATCCTTATACTATCTTTTTTTGAAACCTCGCTGCGGTTGGGTATTTTATAAATGAACAGTTTTACCTTTTCCCAGTGGATAATTTCCATCCTCTGTGCCCTTCTTATCGGTTTTACAAAGGCGGGCATACCCGGCATTGGCATACTGATCCCTCCTCTGGCCGCATCCATAATTCCGGCCAGGGAATCCACTGGTTTTATACTTCCCATGCTTATTATGGCAGATATCTTTGCCATCATTTACTGGAGAAAACATGTAGACAAGAAACAGTTGTTCAGGCTTTTGCCATGGGCCTGGGCCGGTATTGCGGCTGGTGCAGCCGGAATGAAATATATATCAAACGAGCAGCTCAGGATTTTTATTGGCCTCCTGGTTCTCATCCTCATGGCCCTTTCGTGGATAAAGGATAAAATGCTTCATGATGACATTATCCCTTCTCACTGGCTTTTCGCCGCTGTATTAGGCACCCTGGCCGGTGCTACAACCATGATGGCCAATGCGGCAGGTCCTGTCATGGTCATCTACCTGATGGCAATGAGGCTCCCTAAAGAAAATTTTATAGGGACGAGTGCCTGGTTCTTCTTTATAGTAAACCTTTCAAAACTTCCCTTCAGCCACTGGCTTGACCTTATCACTTTGCAGTCTGTACAGGTCAACTTCATGCTGTTGCCATGTATTATAACCGGGGGAATTATCGGTATAAGGCTGGTAAAAAGTATTTCCCAGAAGGCATTTAATACAGTTGTAAAATCGTTTGCTGTCGGTGCAGCCCTGTTTCTGATCTGCTTCTGATTTGCCATCAAGATTGACACCCATCATTTATTCTGACAAAATCTCCAATTTTTTAATGCAAGGTGAATCATGGAGATTAAATGATGAAAAACTACGATATAATATTGTTCCATCCTCCGGCTATCTATGATTTCAGATACACTCCCATATTCACAGGTGCCTTTGGAAGGAGCATTGAGGGTCTTCAATTTACAAAGGTCCCCCTAGGGATGTTAAGTGTTGCGGATTATCTTGACAGGAATGGCTACAGGGTAATCCTGGATAACCTTGGTGATCGGATGACAGGTGGGCTCCAGTTTGATCCTGAAACTCATATCAGAGAATGTTCATCGCAGATATATGCAATAGGCATGCATTTTCAGCAGCATTCGCAGGGGGCGATTGAGGTCGCCCGCTTGTGTAAAAAGCACCACCCTAATTCTCTGGTGATACTGGGAGGCCTGACTGCCACATGTTTTCATGAAGAAATAATAGAAAAATATGAATTCATAGACGGGGTAATAAGGGCAGAGGCGGAAAGACCCCTGCTCAGTCTTGTTCAGGCATATGAAAAGAACGGAAGGCTTACCGATACCCCCAATCTTACATACAGATCAGACGAAGGTGAAATTATAGTAACCCCTTTGATGGAGGCAAGCCGCGACCTGGATGAATTTGAATACACCAGGTTTGATCTCCTTGAGCCGAAAACCTCGGTATTCATCCCGGACTCTGTACCGCGCTACAGCCTTGAGGTATGCCGCGGCTGTGCATACAAATGCACTATCTGCGGCGGGTCTGCCTATACATACAAAAAATATCTCGGCATGAAGAGGCCGGCATTTAGAAGCCCGGCAAAGATCATTAATGATATAAAAAAGCTCAATGAATACGGTATTAGTTTTATCGGGCTGTTCCAGGATGCCAGGATGGCCGGTAAGAGATACTGGCATGAGCTCTTTAACCTTTTTATCAGGGAGAAGCCGGTTATCGACAGGCTCTCCCTTGATATACTTGCGCCTGCTGACGAAGAGTTTATAAAGGCGATGAGTAAAATAGGCAGGAATATTATCCTGCACCTCTGCCCTGATACGGGGTCTGATGAGATACGAAAGGTTCTGGGCAGGAATTATACAAATGAAGCCCTTCTTGAGACCATAAGGCTTTGCAATGAATATCACATCCCTGTAACCAACTTTTTTTCCATAGGACTTGCCGGTGAGACCGAAACGCACATGAAGGAGACCTGGGAGTTATGGAAAAAGCTTGACGATATGAATCACAAAGCCATGTTAAAAGGAGATTTTGGGGATATAGAATCATCGGTCCCGATCGGGGGTCAGATCCTGGGGCCAATCGTGCTTGACCCCGGTTCAATGGCCTTTGACTCACCGAGGAAGTATGGCTACAGGCTGCTCTATAAAAACCTTGAGGATTATATTGCCGGGCTTTCAAAACCGTCATGGCATCAGTGGCTGAATTATGAAACCCTTGTTGCAAATAGGGATGAAATTATCGAGATGATCCATCGGTCAATAGAGTTTACAATAGACCAGCGCGAGGCATACAGGTTTTACAGCAGCGGGGAGGCATACTTTGAAAGATGCATGGTGGAGGCGGATCGGGCCATTATAAAAAGAGTAGATAAAATTATGGATATAAAAGATCCTGAAGAAAGATTAAAAAACATTATTGCCATGAGAAAAACCCTGGATGAGTTGGAAAAGAGACGGATGGTTTTTCCGGAACAGGAGGAGATGTGATGACAGAATCAAAATATGGAAAATACATAGTATCAGACCTTAAGGCGCCTTTTTCACAGGAGTATAATGAAAACTATGCAAAGTTTGCCACCCGCGTTCTCTGGATGGATGATAAGGTCGTGGACGGGGCCTTTCAGATGAATGTCTCATGGTATCTGAAACCACAGGAAGGTCACTCACCGTTTGGCGCACACACACATGACCCCAATGAGATAATAGGTTTTTTCGGAAACAATCATGAAGACCCCTATGATCTGGGAGGTGAAATAGAATTCTGGATCGAGGATGAAAAGCACATTATTACAAAGAGCAGTCTGATCTATATCCCAAGCGGGATGAAGCACTGCCCCTTGATATTGAGGCGTGTGGACAGGCCAATTTTTCATTTTTCGGTTGTTACTGCCGGCACATGGGAAATGAAGATACCGGAGGGGAAATAAAAAATCCGTAGAGACGGGTTTGAAACCCGTCTCTACATTATAAAAAAGGTTAATTAGACCAGCGGCCCGCCCTGCGGCGCCACATTATTCGGATCAAATGCCCGTGTAAGGGCTATCCACCACTTGTCATAATGGCACATCTTGGCCTTGATATCTTCGCTTACCTCTCCCATCATCAGTGCAAAGTAGCTTTCATCAAAGGCCCTTCTGCCCTGAGTCTTTGACCATTGTTGAACCGCTGCTGCAGCCTTTTGATTGGCCGGATCAAATTTACAGAATATCTCTGTCTTGCCTACATGCCCCTGTTCAACGCCCCACCCAAAGAAGGCGCCACCGTCATCAACTATATGGCCTGCCTTAATGAGGGGCAGCTTGGCCTCACCTGCACCGATAGCCCATTTGATAGTCAGGTCTCTCTGTCCCATAATGGGGATGGAACTGAAAGCGCCGCCTGCGCGGAATGTCTCCCTGATTGACGCAGTTACCCTTGTGCACTGTGCGATCAGGATGCCCTCGGTCTCCGGATCTTCCAGGGATTTCATGGATTCGCCATCCGACTCCTTAACGATCTGCTCAAGGGCCTTTTTCTTGAATGCAAAGTCTGCATCGGATATACCTGCTATAATAACGAAAAAACCGGGGCCTTTCTTTTCTTTATCAAGCTTTTTAAATACCCTTTCATCGTCTTCATTACAGGTCGTAATGTTTGCTGCCACCATTGATACATTAAATCCCATAAGCTCCATGCAAATCTCATTCTCGCCCAGCCTTATTTCAGCCTCCCACATCTTTTCTACTGACGGGAAGCTGTAGTATCGGGCCATCATATTTTTAGGTGTCTCAGGGAGGGTATATTTGGGTGATAATCCCTGGATGTCATATTTGGGCGGACCCGGCCAGTGATATAGTTTTATAGCCGCCTTTGTAAATACGCCTGGTGTAACACCTGGCGGCACTGCACTGGTAAGTATTGACCTGATGGAAGGACCCGGGCCGTCACCGCAAAACCATTCATCTATGGAGCCTAAGGCCCCTGAACGGACTATTTCACCTTCGGGCGTTACCCACTCAATGGCAAGGTGATTTCTGTCATCACCGCCGGTACTCTGATCCAGGTGACCGTGACCTCTAAGCATGGCTGAACAGTTGCTTCCCGCTCCTTTTACATTAAAATGAAGCCCTTTTTTAAAACACTCTGCCTGGAGTTCTGCAGTTATAACGTAGGGCTCAATAACCGCATACATATTTTTTTCATTAATCTCCAATATGCGGTTCATCCTTCTCATGTCCAGGTAGATAACGTCTTTTTTAAACATTCCGGTCCATCCGGTTGCTACTGCACTGAACTGAAGCCCGTGACGGTTACATGTTTTTATTATTGCCTGAACCTGTGCCGTGTTTTCAGGGAGAACGACTGCTCCCAGTTCGGAACCGTGGTAGGATGGTATGATTGCAGGATCATTGCAGATATATTCTTCTCCGACCACATCTTCCAACTCCTTGTATATCTCACTTTTTAGAGCCATTTTCTATTCCCCCTTTCTTAGATTGATTTTGCCACAAGCTCAACGATATCATAAACCTTCAGACTGCTTTCGGTTTCTTCGATCGCCTCGCTTAATGTTTTTTCACACCAAGGGCATGCCGTAACAATCGCTTCAGCCCCTGTGGCAGTGGCTTCAAATATCCTTTCGACGGCAGTCCATTGTGCAAAGTCAGGGTTGGATTCGGTGACTCCGCCGCCTGCACCGCAGCACCATGAATATTCCCTGATCCGTTCCATTTCATTAAACTTGATACCAGGGATACTTTTTATGACATCTCTTGGCGGATCATATATGCCTTTTGTCCCTCTTCTGTACTCCTTGGGGGGATCAAAAACAAACCTGTCACCGGGAATCTTTTTGCCTTTATAATGTATCCATGGTTCGCCAAGCCTCCCCAGGCGGCACGGGTCATGATATGTGACAACCATATCGATCGCTTTTTTGGGTGTGAGTCTGCCTTCCTTTATAAGCATATCAATATATTCTGTAATATGAAGGACCTGAAGATCACCTTTGAGTTCGTATTTGTCATACAATACCTTGAAGGCGTGGTATCCGTCTGCACAGGCGGTAACAACTGTTTTTATGCCTGCCTTTTTAATCATGGCCATATTCATCTTTGCCTGTTTGAGGAATTCCTTTTCATATCCCATCTGATAGGCGCGGCCGCCGCAGCATGTCTCCATATCGCCAGCTATGCCGAAATTGATTTTTGCCTTTTTAAGGATCTTTGCCGTCGCTATCGCAAGTTTATGCAT
This sequence comes from uncultured Desulfatiglans sp., assembly GCA_964610475.1. Classification (GTDB taxonomy): domain Bacteria; phylum Desulfobacterota; class DSM-4660; order Desulfatiglandales; family HGW-15; genus JAAZBV01. The sequence continues at coordinate 4,003 of CAZSZQ010000020.1, read as the reverse complement.
CTCTTTATTATAGCTGGTAAGACAGCCGACATGAAAAAGCACATCAACTTTTTCTTTAGTTGCATCTTTAATCTCAAGCCCTTTGGCCCATGCCCCTCTCTTTCCTATTGCAGGAACCATGGCCCCGGTTTTCCTGAGTGTTTTTATTACCTTTTCAAGTTCAGGATTGGTTTTACCTTCTGCCACACATTTCAGCCTGAACTCGTTGATCGGTTCCTGGAGTTCCATATCCATTGCATAATTACAGGAAACACCGCAGGCGCCGCACATCTGGCAGTTGTATACTATATCCAGAAGCTTATCTGTATAATTGAACCCGTTTTTCAGACCGGCTGCAATGATATTCGCCCTGCCGCCGCCTGAATAACTGTGAAACTGATATCTTGATATGCTAGGACATACATATGAAAAATCATAACTTTTTACCTGTTGCAGGGGGATGAATTTACAGGCTGAACACCGGCAGCACATACTTACATCGCCCTGATATTGCTCTAATCCCATCTTCGCTACCTCCTTTGTAAATATTAATTTAGAAACATACCTTACCCGGATTCATTACGTAATTAGGGTCAAATATTTTTTTGACCCTGCGTAATGCATCGGTGGTAGCCGCGTCCCTGTTGAAGATCCACTTTGCTTCATCCCCATATGGCCTTGAGAAGAATGCACCCATGTTCATCAGGTTTTTAGTCCCCATCGAGGCCAGATCCTTTACCTTATCGGTTTCAGTGAAACTGTAGGGATCATAAAATAAATTGAACTCGCAGTGATATCCTGTCCCCTGTACAATCGGCTGGATATAAATGCCAAGATCTGTTGGCGAGTATCCGAGTTCTTCGGACATCTCTTTCATGGCATCGATCTGCCCTTCCATATGATCATGGATGGTAAGATAAAACATATCCTGGCTTGATCCCTTAATACGCAGTTTCCAGTAAGGATCTTCACAGGGTTGCTGTATTTTTTTGAGCATTGCATCGGCTGATACAACGCCAACCGCCTTTTGAGAATCAAGGCCAATACGCTGATTCATTACTGCGATGTCTTTTATATAGGCCGCTATCCTTTCTTCAGGGAAATAATCATAACCGGCAATATTATAGAAGAGTATATATGGAGGCAGAGTATCTTTTATTTTCAGATAATCCTCTTCATCTGATGCAAAGATTGCAGCGAGATTAACATTATTGACTATAAAACATTCCGTTACCATCCGGAGTCTTATGAGCCATGCCATGAGTTCAAGCAGTTTATCGAGATCATATGAAGGTGAGAAAAAAGGTTCCTGAAGTTTTGGGAGAATCTCACACCTTATGGACATCCATGTAACAATACCCATTGTTCCCTGAGCGCCCTGAATCAGCCTGTGTAAAGAAGCCGTGCCGGGGCCATAGGGCGCCTTTTGTACTGCCCCTACCTTCCATTGCTCTTTCAGCGTTCCCGGTCCTGCGGATTGACCTGTCCTGAATTCTTCACCATTACCAAAATAGATCCCGGTGCAGGCCAGAGGATCTGACATGTCCCACTGGTAACCGGGCATTAGAACAGGTTCTCTTTCAAGTATGCTGCCTATTACTGATTTTGACTGTCTTGGAAGAAGAGGCATATTAAGCCTTAATCCTTCCTTTGTGCAGAGAGGTATGAGTTCACCGAATGTTACTCCCGGCTCTACCATCGCCACCCTGCGGGGACGGTCTACAAATTCTATCTTTTTCAGGTTACTGAGATCAACAATAATACTCCCGCCGTTACAGGGAACGGTATCGCCTTTGAAATGAGGCGCCCCGGAACTGACCGGGACAAGAGGTGTTTTTGTTGTGTTTGCAAGGTTTATCAGTTTTTGAACTTCACCGGCCGTCTTTGGTTTTACAACATAAGCCGGTCTGACCCGGTTTACAAAGCTTATGTCGCTGGAATAAATCTCAAGATCATCTTCCTGGTCAAAGACATTACCGGCACCTACTATTTTTACCAGTTTTTGTTTGTCAATCATGCTTACCCCCTTTCATCCTAAAAAATTACTATTGCTTTTGATAAATGCATATATTGTTGATTTTTCTATATTATGAGGCGCAATTATGTCGGAGACGATATCTGTTGTCAAGAGTTTTAGTTCCGTATTCAGAAATAATCCCCGCTATCAATATCCGTATCACCATTTTTCTTTCAGACTGTTTTAATCATTTTATGGTACAGGCCCTGATTATGGCATTTCTGATATCATTTTTACAGCATTAAATTTTGGAGGACATGCCTCAATACAGGCGCCGCATTTGATGCATTTACTCTTGTCTATCCTGTGAACCAGGTTTTTTGAACCCTCTATTGCATTAACGGGACACATCCTGGCGCATATCATACACGACCTGCATTTATCAGGATCAATATAGTATGATGGCACATTCAGAAGCAGTCTTTCGATCTCATCCCTGGTATAGAGTTCTTCGTATGCCTGCTCATTGTCATGAGAATGCAAACCCAGCTTCGACTTTTTCATCAGTTTAATATAGGGAATTAGCTTTATCAATTCCTTAAGCCGGGACTTTATTTTATTTTTGTCTATTCCTTCACTTGTCCCGAGGGGGCCCTGCTGTTTAATGCTCATGCTGAATTCATTCATGATAGAGGCAAACCGGCTTCCCTCTCCTGCAGATACCCATTCAAGCCTGAACCGTTTGGGATTTATACCTGTGTGCTCCAGTAAAAAATTACACAGTTTTGACATGCTCAACGCATCGTAATTTCCTTCAGTCACATAATGGCAGTCGTTAAGATGACATCCTCCGACAAACACACCGTCAGCTCCTTCCAGGAACGATTGAAGAATGAACTTCAGATCGACTCGGCCGGAGCACATTACCCTGATCACCCTCAGGTATGGGGGGTATTGAAACCGGGAAACCCCGCAAAGATCAGCGCCCCCGTAACAGCACCAGTTGCATAAAAAGCCAATGATTTTCGGCTTGAATTCCGGCCCTGCAGCCATCCTTATTCCCCTCCCCGGGATAATCTTTCACCCGGTTCCAGGGCCTGCCCCTCCAGACCGTGTATCGCAGCGTGGATTTGCCCTGTAATCTCTTCATCGGTGTAGTGTTTCAGAGAGACAGCCCCTGTAGGGCACTTTGAGTTGCAGAGACCGTCGCCCTTACAGAGAATGGGATTGACACTGGCCTTCCTGTTCTTTTTCGTGCCGGTAAACTCTATTGCGCCGTATCTGCAAACCTCGATACACGCCCCGCACCCGATGCATTTTTTTTCATCCACACTGCATACAGATCCGGAGGCCTTGATAGCATCCTGTGCAAGAAGGACAGCAGCGCGGCCGGCAGCGCCATAAGCCTGGCTTATCGTTTCGGACAAATGCCTGGGATAATGAGCTGTACCTGCAAGAAAAATTCCGTCTGCTGCAAAGTCGACAGGTCTTAATTTCACATGGGCCTCCTGGAAGAAACCGTCCTGGTCCAGGGCTATCTTAAAAAGCCTTGATATATCCCCCGCTTCCGGCGAAGGGATAACAGCTGCCGACAAGGCGAGGTAATCTGCGTCTATGGCAAGCCTCTTCCCCAACACCGGGTCGGTTGAGGAAACCCTCAAAAAAGACTCTCCATCCTTTTCAACAACTTCCAACAGGGGTTTATCTTCCGGCTCGTAGCGAATGAACTTGACATCATGTTTTGCAGCCTCACGGTAATAATCCTCGCTGAAACCATATGTCCGTATGTCCCTGTAAAAGATGTAGATATCGATCAGGGGATTTTTTTCTTTGAGTTTAAGGGCGTTTTTTACAGCATGGCTGCAGCATATGCGTGAGCAGTAATTTCTTTCATCATTTCTGCAGCCGACACACTGGATCATAACCAGCGTCCTGCTGTTGATCAGAGTTTCATACTGTCCCGCGATCCGGTTTTCCAGATCAAGCTGTGTCAGCACCCTGTCGCTTTTCCCGTAAAGGTATTCGGTTGGTCTATATTCACAGGCGCCGGTGGCAATGATGGCTGCC
>CAZSZQ010000019.1:0-31284 GCA_964610475.1 uncultured Desulfatiglans sp. | reverse complement strand
ATATGGAAAGAGTAAATGCCATACGGGTTATTCTGGGAGAATTTCCAAGACTTAATAAATTGGCCGGTGAACTTCCTACAGATGATGAAGTATTGAAGATATTGAAAGGTCTTAAGAAGAATGAAGAATTGGTATTGGAAAAATTAAATAAAACCGAGTCAGTATATCTTAATGTTATAGAAGGTTATCTGCCTAAAATGATGTCCAAAGAAGAAATTAAAAGTTTCATTCTTTCATCAGGTATTAATATAAAGAGTGGTGAAAATACGGGGCAATTAACAGGCAAGCTGATGAAAGATTTAAAAGGAAAAGCTGAAGGCAGCCTGGTAAAAGAAGTATTAACTGAAATGATGAAAGAGTAAAAACAACGGGGACAGCCCCTGATTAAATAAATACAAAATATGTTTAGCAGGGTAAGCTTTGCTTTTCAGTTATCAATAAGCTCATATTGATTCTCAAGTGCAAGTTTTTCACCCCTTCTCGATGATCCGCTGATTACCGGCTGGATCGTTTATCTATTCTTTTTCGGCGGGCATCCTGCCTCTTTAAACCCAGATTTTGCAGTAGCCATCTGCTGCGGCCTGAAAAACCTTGCTGTCCCGCCGCTGGCGGGATTTCACGATTTTGATCCTCACCATATTGTGCATATGCTTTCGGGTCAAAATTGTTCCAACTTCGCGTTTCGCTTTGGTTTTTCAATCCTCTCGACGATTTCTACTGCAAAATCTGGGTTAAACAAAATGTAAAAGATGAGAACTGCCCGTCCCCTGCACGTCTCAATGCAAAGATATGACGCCGGTTTTTCCCTTTAGAGATCAGAAAAGGACTCGTACTGACTGGTTTTTTGCTTCGTTCGCGAGTGTTTTATCAAGGGTTAACAAATAACCGTTGTTTCGTCTGGAAAGAACAAGGTAGAACATATCATATACTGGTTTACTGACCTTACATCCTAAAGAAAATGCCTCTCTGTATAATGTCCGGTCATCACAGTATTCATCAGGCAGGTCTACAGCATACTCTATTGCCTTTTCACACTGCTCCAAAGAGAGGTTGCCAAATTTATAATACTTCCAAAATACATTACTTACTTCTGCTATGAAAAGTCCAGGAGCGATTATCCAGTCAGACTCTGTCAGATAATTTTCAAAGGCATTGCTGGAGCTTCTATGCAAGACAATTTCTATTGCAGCACTCGCATCAAGTATTATAATCAACGGTTTCTATCCTCCCTGATAAGTTTAACAGGATCAGGAAGAGTTGATTCATTGCTTACTATTGGCATTTCTTTTATTTTTTTCAGCAGGATTTCTCTTCTATTTTTAGGATTTGTCACTATATTCAGCCCTTTTGCAAGGGTGGCGACAGCCTGCTGAGCAAGACTTCTATTTTCCTTTTTCGCCTCCTCCTGCAGTTTAAGATATATCTGTTCAGGTAATTCCCTGACTTGTAATGATGTCATATTTCACCTCACTTGTTATATTGACCTGGATTTTAATGCAATTTTCATCAAAATGCAAGCAGAAGGCTAGTAATTTTAGGGATTTCTTTTCTTACATAGTTCTGCCGGCCACAGTGGAGAGCTTTATCCTGATGCTCCGTGTTGTATGAAACTACGTCCTTTGCTAAAGCTTCCATCTTCACTAAGGCTACGCCGGGACAGGTCGTCCCGACAAGATGGCGGGACAGGGAATGGCTGTTCTAAAACCTCTCAATTAACTTATCAATTAAAAATGAACTTTCTCTCATGGCCTGTTCACTGAATGGTCCGAACCACTCTGCTATTTCATTAAACTGTTTTTCAAACTTCTCCTTATCTCCCTTATCCACAATCTCCATTGTCTCTGCCATGGACGAGATAAACTCCCTGAGTATCTCGCATCTTTCATGTGACGCAAATATTATTCCTGAATAAAGGGCAGGGGACTGTGCGAAGAGTCTTCCTACCATGCCCAGTTCCAGCCGGTATATGGGGCTTGAAAACTCCAGAGAACGGAACAGGTCAACATTCTGTCTGAACAGGAATCTGCCGAATGTAAATGTCGCAAAATGTCTCAGCGCCTGAACAACAGCCATTATCCTGTCATGCTCATCCGCATCCGACTGAACGATTATTGCTCCCCAGTCAGCAAGCTGGTCAATGATCCATTTGCACGCCTCAGGGTTTCTTCCGGGTGTATAGACGACTATCTGTTTATCCATGGTGGAAGTTGTCGGCCCGAACAGAGGGTGAATCCCGATTACCGGCCCCCTGTAAAACTCCATCATTACCTTCATTGGGCCCTTTTTAATGCTCGTAAGATCGGCAAGAACAGCATTGCCAGGGATATAGGGGCTGATTTTTTCAATTACTTCAATGGTTTTATCGATAGGAACGCTGATCAGAGCAAGGTCAATACCTCTGCATAGGGACTCAACATTATCCCAGTCCCTGCTTCCCATCACCCTTGTTTCGTAACCTGATTTTAAGAACCATTCCTTAAAGTATTTCCCCATGCCCCGGGTTCCTCCGACAATAAGTATTGTCGCATTGGGTTTGACCCCCTTTTCCGATTTTGATTCAGTCTGTTCCACCCGGGACTGACGCAGTATAGTGCGAAACAGTTCTTCAATGTAATCGGGATCAAGACCTTTTTCTTCGCCCATCATTCTGCAGCCTGATATCATATCTTCCTCCCTTGCAGGATGACGGACAGGCAGGTTGTTTGCTTTTTTATACCCGATCACCCCCTCGACTTCTGCCTGTCTCTGTGCAAGAAGATCTATTAATTTTGAGTCGATCAGGTCAATCCTGTTTCGTGATCTTTCCAGTTCACTATTCAATTGATTATCCATTGTTCCCTCTTTAATTAAAAAATTTGGCGTTCTCCAGATTAACTGGGAGGTAAATGTCTTTCACTCGAACCCTTGGCCCCTTGAACCCTGATCATCGATCAATTAATTTGAAGATGATCTATAAATATTAATATTTATACCTTGCTCCATTCCCGGTATGCTGTTCCATGTGATTACAGGTCGAGAGAATAAGGCTCTCGGTCATCTCCCATGAGATACAGGCATCGGTTACTGATACGCCGTATTTCAACTCTTCGGGGTTGTCGCCTACAGCCTGTTTGCCCTCGTTGATGTTGCTTTCAAGCATAAGACCTGTTATGGCGAAGTTTCCATCAATACGCTGATTAATTACATCCTGCCATACCCTTGGCTGAATCCGGTAATCCTTTAAAGAGTTGCCATGTGAACAGTCTATTATTAATGAATCGCGGAGACTGTTTTTCTCAAGAAGGGCGATAGTACTGCTGACACTTACGGAATCATAGTTCGGACGCATTCCTCCCCTTAACACAATATGCGTATAAGGGTTGCCTTTTGTCTTAACAATGCTGGTTCTTCCCTGACTGTCAATACCTATAAATTTTTGTGGACAGGCAGATGCTTTCATTCCATTAACGGCAATCATTAAATCCCCGTCTGTCCCGTTCTTTAGACCTACCGGCATGGAAAGCCCGCTTGCCATCTCCCTGTGTGTCTGGGATTCTGTTGTCCTCGCGCCGATAGCACTCCATGATATGAGGTCGGCAAAATACTGAGGGCTTATTGTATCCAGCATTTCAGTCGCCGCAGGAACACCCAGTTCAGTTATTTCAATCAGCAGCTGCCTTGCTGCCCTTAACCCGGATTCAATATCACACGATCCGTCCAGACAGGGATCATTTATCAGACCTTTCCAGCCGATACTGGTCCGGGGTTTTTCAAAATAGACCCGCATTACTAATAAAAAATGGGATGCCGCCTTTACACTTAGCTTTTTCAGCCTTGCAGCATATTCCAGGGCAGCATTTTTATCATGTATGGAGCAGGGGCCTGTGATTACAATCAGGCGTTTGTCTTTTTTATCCAGGATATCCCTGATCGTTTTTCTGGAATCGCCGACAGTTTCCATGGCCTTTTCTGAAAGGGGCAGCTCTCTTATGAGGGCGTCGGGGGACAGTACAGGGGTAAATGATTCTACATTAATATCAATTATTTTTTCCATTAAGATCTCCATAAAAACAAAAAGCCGCAGGAAGGTTACTTCCTGCAGCTTTTTTTAATTGTTAATATTTATAGGAACTACATCAACCGGCTGCAGGCAGACCACAGGTGTAGTAATAATAGTAATAATACCTGTTTGCGCTGCCTGAAAAATTGCTCATTGAGTTATCCCTGAGATACATATATCAAAATTTTATAAAAGAATATCATATGAACTGTATCCTGTGCAAGAACTATCTTTTGTAAACTCAATATTCCTTTACAGACGACAACATAGCCTCTATGTTATCAGATTTGAAATCTTCAGCTAATTCCAGCGCCTTAATTTTTCTTCTCTCTTTTTATAAGGAGATAGATCAGGCCGGTCTTTTCCATATATCATCCTCCGCATCAATCATGGCAATTTTTTTAAATCAATATTAAACAGAAACAGGTAGTGAAACATCAGATGTTATGTTTTAACAGGAAATAAGGATACTGTGCATGCTTGACATTCTGAAGATATTGGTAAAAAATCTTAATCGATTAATAAAGGAAAATAGAAACATGAAGGAAATAAAGGAATTCGACTTCTGGAATGACCACTCACGCAATTTTCTTGAGATGGCTTTTAGAACAGACAGGCAGATAGTTCTGCACAATCACCCAAACACCGGCATGCACAAAGGAGGCTGCGGTGATATGGTTGAGATCTATCTTGATATCGATAGCAGCAATATGATTAAAAATATCTCATATAATATAGAAGGGTGTATCAACACCAATGCATGCACCAACGCCATTTGTTCAATTGCCGAAGGAAAACATATTGATGAGGCATGGGAGATTACGCCGGAGAGAGTAATAGATTTTCTTGAAACACTGCCGGTTGAAAACCATCACTGTGCGAAACTGGCGGTAGGCGCCCTGTATAAGGCTCTAAGCACAATCAAGACAGGGCAAAAAAAATAAGAAAGGCCTCAGTATAGAGGCCTTTCTTATTTGTCTTATATAAACCTATACCTGTTCAAGCACCATGGCTATTCCCTGGCCGCCGCCTATGCATAGGCTTCCAAGCCCGAGGGCATCGCCTTTTCTAAGCATCTGCCCGATCAGGGAAACAAGGAGTCTGGCCCCTGAGGCCCCGATGGGATGCCCTATTGATATGCCGCTCCCCAGTACATTTGTCTTTTCGGGATTGCATTTGAGTTCTCTCATACATCCGATTGCCTGCGAGGCAAATGCCTCATTAAGCTCTATTACGCCGAAATCACTGATAGAAAGATTTTCCTTTGCCATTATCTTTCTTACTGCCGGCACAGGACCAAGACCCATATAGGCCGGGTCTATGCCTGCTGTGGCATAGGATTTTATCTTTACTAACGGCTTTAACCCAAGTTCCTTTGCCTTTTTTGCGGACATAACCAGCATTGCTGCAGCGGCGTCATTGATGCCTGATGCATTACCTGCTGTTATGGTTCCGTCCTTTTTAAAGGCCGGTTTCAATTTGGCCATCTTTTCTACACTGGTTTCCATGGGCCTTTCATCTGTATCAAACACTTTTGGATCGCCTTTTTTCTGAGGGATCACTACCGGCACTATCTCATTCTTGAAAAGACCGTCGGCTATGGCCTTGAGTGCCCTCTTGTGGCTTAATGCGCCAAGTTCATCCTGTTCCTGTCTTGATATGCCCATCTTTTCTGCAATATTTTCTGCGGTTATGCCCATGTGGTAGCCATAAAAAATCTCAAACAGGCCGTCAAAAACCATAAGGTCTACCATCTCTGCATTATTCATACGTGCGCCCCATCTTGCTGCCGGAATCCCGTAAGGTACCATGCTCATATTTTCCATGCCGCCGGCAAGAATTATTTCTGCATCGCCGGCCTTGATAACCTGGGCTGCAAGGGATACTGCCTTCATACCGGAAGCACATACCTTGTTTATGGTTAATGCGGGTGTCTCCTTTGATATGCCTGCCCTGATCATGGCCTGACGGGCCGGGTTCTGTCCCAGTCCTGCTGTTACGACATTACCCATGATTACTTCATCAATCTGTATCGGTTGGGCAGAATCAGGATAGTCATAACCCTTTTTCTCAAGATCTATCATGCCCCTGCCTTTAAGGGCATCGGGTTCATAACTTATCAGTTTTTTCGAGGCGCAGGGTTTCAGATTAACCTTTTTTAATGCCTCTTTTAGAACGATTGAGCCAAGATCAACCACTGGCGTATCTTTAAGTGTACCTCCGAAACTTCCTACTGCTGTTCTTACGCTGGATACAATTACGACCTCTGTCATTTATGTAATCTCCTTTAATTATTATAAAATATATGCAGTATAAGAAATTAGGTTTTAGGTGTCAATGCTAATAACAGTATGGGGTTTAAGGTGTCAGGTTCAAAGGAAAATTTCTGTTTTACCGGCCGCGCTCTTATATCTCCTTTTTTACTGTTACATTATGTCTTTGATGCAACAGGGGGAAAAAAGAACAGGTCAAACTGCTTATTTATTTTCTTTTTAGCAGATCAGCAAGGTTAGCAAACGGATTATGTTTGATAGACCCGGTTTTTTCATCTGCCGGGCCTGGTATCACTCCATCCATATGATCAAGATACCTCCTGTGTTCATTATCATGGCAATATACACACAGGTTTTCCCAGTTGCTTCCGTCTCCGGGGTTATTGTCATGGTCATGATCCCTGTGATGCACAGTAAGAAGATGCAGGTTTTTCTGGGTAAACTCCATTCCGCATCTGGCGCACACCCACGGGTGTATGCTTAATGACCTTTCACGGTAACCCTTCATCATGTCTTCCCGGGAGCGGCGGGCCTTTGCCACAATTTTATCCATCTCTTCCCTGGTGAGTTTTTTTCTTGCCGATTGATTTTTTTCACTGTTATCCAAAATAATCAACCTCCCGTTTATATTAATTCATTGCTGTCAGCCCTTTTATGGTGATAATGCAAAAGATACTTCATATTATAATGCTGATTTTAATTTGATCAATACTGAAAATTGCATTAAAAAAGACATTCAGGCAGAGGATTAATATTTATTCTACAGAACTTGGCCTTGTAACTGCTGTGCGATGTGGTATAACCAGCCTGAATGGTATGGGAATTTAAACGTACCGGTAAATAATCAATATGAAGGTCATGATTGATAAAAAAATAATGGAAGATATCGTCCTTAATAACCTATCATAAAACAGGAGTGGTGTTATGGCTGACGTTTTTCAAACAACAACAATGATGGGCGTTGCACTTTTATATAAGTGCAACTTCAACTGCGCACATTGCGGATATTTGTATGTAGGCGATTCGGATGACCATATCATAAAACCGGGCTACCGTGTAACCTGGGAACAGATGCAGAAATGCATCTCTGACTGCTTGAGTATTAAAGATGCGAGCTGGAGTATGCTTTTTACCGGCGGAGAACCAACCCTGTGGAAGGAGGGAAAGCGAAAATTTATAGATCTGCTGCTGGCCGTTGAGAAGGCAGGTATCATTCCCAGTTTCAATACCAATGGGAGCTATTTTGATAATCTTGAAAAGTGCAGGGCATTTTTGAGGAGATATGCTGAAGAGGCAAGGCTTCTTGTTCAGATATTCATAAGTATAGATGGTTTTCATGATAATTATGACAGAGAAAAGGGGAGGTCACTATCCCTGGACAATACAGTAAAGGTTCTTGATGAAATGTCGCCTGAGAAAAGGGAATTATTCAAGATACATGTAATAACCATAGTAACAAAAGACCCGGATTCCACCCTGCCTAAGGAGATGAAGGATTATTACAGCGCCAAAGGCATTACATTTGGTGATTTCCCTATGATGCCCATAGGAAAGGCAAAGAAACTTACCGACCTTATACCTGAAGTACCCGCATTTAATCCGCAGCCCCCTCCTAAAGATGAGAAGGTACGTTACTATGGGGCTGTTCTTATGGGCGATGCCTATTACAGGAATAATGTTAAGGTCGCTGAACTTGGCAGTCTTGCCCGGATGTACGGGTAGTCATATTAAAAACCTTTTATTATAGAATTGACTTATCTTTTAGAATTGCCATAATTGAATAAAAAGGTAGGGGCGAAAAATTTTTCGCCCCTACAATAGTTTTGAGGTCAGTGGCCAACTATGAAATCAAGTCCGGTGTTCAGACTGAAACAGCAATAAGAGACTGGATAGATGAAAGGGAAGAATGACTAATGCCTCAAATTAATAGAGCATCCCGTAAAGAGCTGTTCGGATGGGCAATGTTTGATTTTGCCAACTCCTCCTATACTACAGTAATAATTACTGTTGTGTTCTGTATAATATTCCCGAGGATTATTGTTGGAGACGGCCCGGACTTCCGCCTCGGCAATCTGCTGTGGAGCATTTCACTTTCTGTCAGTTATCTTATTGTTCTTGTTTCATCACCGTTGCTTGGCGCAATAATGGACTTTACAGGTGCAAAAAAGAAATTCCTTTTTGCCAGTTATCTGATCACAGTTTTTGCAACGGCAGCTCTTTATTTTGTAAAGCCGGGATTTATTATACTGGGTATGTTACTAATTATTATTTCAAATACAGGTTTTTCATACGGTGAGGCATTTGTTTCAAGCTTTCTACCGGGGCTTGGTTCTCCTGAAGATCTGGGTAAAATATCAGGCTATGCCTGGGGACTCGGTTATTTTGGCGGACTTGCATCAACAGCAATAGTTTTGTTCGGAATCAATGCAGGTGTATATACGTTGGATAATTTTTCCAACCTCCGTCTGGTAGGGCCTGTAACCGGTCTTTTTTTCCTTATAACTGCTGTTCCAACCTTCCTGTGGGTGAAGGAAAGGACACAGCCCGGAAGGCTGCCTGAAGGTGAAAGCTACTTTACAGAGGGATTTAACAGGCTTAAACAGACAATAAAAGAGATCAGGGATTTCAGGGATCTTGCAATCCTTCTCTCCTCTTTCTTTTTTGCCTATGCAGGCTTGTCTATAGTCATATCCTTTGCCTTCATATATGGTGATCAAATAATTGAATGGTCTGTTACGACCCAGACCCTTATGTTCGTGATTACACAGATTACTGCTGCATGCGGCGCCTTTTTGTTCGGTTATATACAGGACCGATGGGGGGCAAAAAAGACATTTATCCTGACCCTTATGCTGTGGTTTGCGACCATTTTTTTAATTTATGGAGTTGCTGAGATTACTTTTTTGATAAACGGGATACCGGGTATATCCCTTAAAACCGAACAAGTTTTTCTTGTTACAGGTTCCATTACAGGTCTTGGGCTTGGATCAACCCAGTCTGCATGCAGGGCAATGGTGGGTATTTTTTCGCCGGTAACAAAGGCAGGAGAGTTTTTCGGGCTATGGAGCTTTTCAAACCGTCTTGCCGCCATTTTGGGGCTTTTAAGTCTGGGGATCATTCAGAATTTTTTCGGACTCAGAGACGCAATACTGGTCTGCTCTCTCTTTTTCATGATAGCGGTAATAATTGCCTTCTTTGTGAATGAAGAAAGGGGTAAGTGTATTGCCATGAAGCATGCCGGGGAATAGATAATATATTCAGGGGAGGGTGGGGCTTTACATCCGACCGGTCTTTATAAAATACCATAGAGACAAGGCATACCTTGTCTATGCGATTTGCATAAGAAAATTCAAAATTCCACCCTATAATACATTAAACCCAGATTTTGCAGTAGCCATCTACTGCGGCCTGAAAAACCTTGCTGTCCCGCCTGTGGCGGGATTTCACGATTTTGATCCTCACCATATTGCGCATATGCTTCCGGGTCAAAATTGTTCCAACTTCGCGTTTCACTTTGGTTTTTCAATCCTCACAACGATTTCTACTGCATTATCTGGGTTTAAAGGCATATCTTTCCGGTATTATATGATCAGAATTATGCTGGGTGGTTATAATGCTGTTCCCGGGGCATGTAATGGCTGCCTTTAGCCTGGATTCAACGATCCTGCAGGATGGCATTAACGCTGTCTCTGCTGTAAGGTTATACTTTATATGTATTTTTATTCTTGGCATTCAGATGGTGCCCGGCTTCTTTTTTCAGGGGACAGGCAAAGGCCTGCCGGCAACCCTACTTTCGGCAGCGAGACACATCTTTTTTCTCCTGCCTTTGATCCTTATCCTCTCACCTGTACACGGTGTTACGGGGCTCTGGATATCGTTCCCTGTCGCCGATATGCTGACATTCCTGGCCGGGCTGCTCTGGATGCTCATTGATTTACGGAAGCAGGGGATATCGTTTTAATGAAAGTTATTCATTTGAAGGGATATTTGGTGTCTATAACCGTTTCCCTGAGTATAACGGGTGGCGGTATGCTGCAAGATTTACGAGGTAACTCATCAAGTGAGGATAGGAGATTCCGCAATGTTCGGCTGAGATAGCTATGCTTGCATCAATATCCAGATCAGGATTGGGATTAACATCAAGCACATAAAATACCCCGTCCTGCTCGCGTATATCAAGCCTCGCGTAGTCTCTGCAACCGATTGCCTGATAGGCTTTAAGGCTGATTTGTTCCAGACTTTTGAGCTCATTATTATTCAGGGCCACAGGAATGCGGCTTTTGATTTTATTATAATGGGAAGATAAAGGATTGAATTTGGAATCATAGGTGCAAAGCCGGTCATGGATATCGTTGAAGGCTGAAAAATCCATTTCAACCGCGGGCAGCATTTTTACGGTTCCGTTACCGCATAAAGGCACGTGAAATTCCCGGCCGTCTATAAACACTTCAACAAGTGCAGGCTGATTAAATTGCTCCAGTATATATGTTATACGCGATTCAAGCTCTTTTTTGTTCATGACCACCGATCCGGGATTCAGACTTATGCTGCAGTGTTCAAATGATGCTTTGACTATTGCAGGAAAGATGTTCCAGTCATCAACCAGGGGCCTGTCATATACCTTCCAGTCCGGTGTGGGTACATTGATCGAAGCCAGTACCTGTTTCATCAGGGCTTTATTCACTGCCAGATTAAGAGTCTCGGGGCCGGATCCTGTATAGGTGAATCCCATTGATTCTAATATCTCTACCGCCTCATGCTCACTGCGGTCTACCCCCGGTATGTTTTCGCACTGATTAAAAATTATTTTTTCTTCCGGAGAATAGCATAAAAGGGCAGACTCAAGGCTGTTATCGGTAAGCTCAACCATGTTTACAGGATGCCCGGCGGAATTCAAGGCGGATGCCATTTCAGAGTTTGCTGCCAGTGTGGCTTCTTTATCGGAATTTTCCCATTCCGGGTTCATGTTAAATAATAAAATGACCGGCAGATCTTCCGGTGGAAGGTTAAGTAGCATTATAACCTCTGATTCATCAGCATATTTATCTTTTCAAGTATTTACCCGAATTTGAAAAGACATGTTTGAAATTCAGACCATATAATATGATTACATAATAAAACATATATTAAATATATCTCATCATATCAAGAAAAAATGGTCTTATGGAACATAAAAAGTGCATTTTATGATAATTAAGGGGACGTTGTTAGCTTAATAAGTTGACAGGCGATAGAGATTAAGTTATCGTGACCCATGCCAAGAAAATCAAGAATAGATACACCCGGCGCACTGCACCATATCATTGCCAGAGGGATCGAAGGCGGGAAGATATTCAGGGGTGCAAAGGATAAGGATCACTTTCTTGAAAGATTAGAAAAGGTCCTTGAAGAGACAGAAACATCCTGCTACGCATGGGCATTGTTACCCAATCATTTTCACCTTCTCCTGCGGACAGGCTCTACATCTATATCCAATGTAATGCGACGCCTCATGACAGGCTATGCCCAGTATTATAACCGCAGACATAAAAGATACGGCCATGTATTCCAGAACAGATTTAAATCCGTTTTATGCCAGGAAGATAAATATTTCCTTGAACTTATACGCTATATACACCTTAATCCTGTCCGCGCTGATCTGGTTAGGGGTATCAGTATGCTGGATAGTTTCAAATATTGCGGTCATACCGTTCTCATGGGTAAAGCGGTAAGGGACTGGCAGGATACCAAAGCAGTTTTAAGGATGTTTGGAGAAAAGAAAAATACAGCAAGACGTGCATATAAAGCATTTGTTAAAAAAGGTATTGAAGAAGGGAAACGGAATGACCTTACCGGCGGAGGCCTGTTGAGAAGCACCGGTGGCTGGGATGTGGTAAAAGGGCTGAGGGAAGAAGGCAGGTATCAGAGAAATGATGAAAGGATATTGGGTGACGGAGAATTTGTAGGCCGGATACTTGAACGTACAGAAGAAAGGATGAAAAAAGAGTATGCATACCGGGCACGTGGAATGGATCTAAAATATGCTGCATCAAGGGTATCGGAAATGCTTGATATTGAGATTGAAGATATCTGGGCAAAGGGGAGATATAAAAGAATAGTGGAAGCGCGCAGCCTGCTATGTTACTGGGCAGTAAGAGAACTTGGGATTTCAATGACATCCCTATCAAAGATATTTGAGATATCAGTCCCGTCTATAAGTCACTCTGTAGCCAGGGGACGAATGATTGCCAGAGAAAAAAGGTTTAGCTTTATAAAAATTGATATATCAATAAAATAATGTTTCTCCTGTCATATTTTGAATGAGGTTTAATAATGAAAAAACTGTTTACACGGATAAAAAAGATCGCAAATCGTCCGAGTATAGCGATTGACCTTGGAACTGCAAATACCCGTATTTATTCGTCTGAAATCGGTCAGATCTTGGAAAGACCATCCTGTGTAAGGCTCGTAAATGCATCTCTAAGAATGGCCGCTTCGGTGGATTATATATCATATCTCAACAGCAAAATAACCTATACCCCTCTCCGGGGAGGAGTAATTGTTGACATTAATAACGCTATTAACCTCCTTAAACCTTTACTAAAGGAAACCAGAAAGGGTTTCAGAACTCCTGTCTCCCTTGCCTCGGCGCCAACAGATACTTCACCTGAAGAACGCGAACTTCTTGCAAGGGCTGTTCTTGGTGCCGGGGCGTCATATGTAGTGATAATCCCCGAGGTATGGGCAGCAGCAATAGGCGCCGGGATTGATGTTGGATCGGAGCGCTCTCAAATGCTGATAGATATCGGTGAAGGGGTCACCGATCTTGCAGTTATTCGTGACGGGCAACTTACATATACCTCTGCCATACGAACAGCATGCAGTGATCTTCAAAAGGCAGTGAGATCAAAAATAGTTTCCAAATATAAAGTTTCTGTATGCCATGCCGAGGCTGAACGTTTGACGAATACAATTTCATCCATATTATCGGGCGAACCTATAATTCCAAAATATATTAAACTACATGGAAATGACATCTTTAAAGGCACTGATGTAACAGTGGATATTAATGAAAAGGATATAATCAGCGCTCTTGAACCTGTGATAAACAGGATTTTAAAGATGATAGAATACAACATCAAAAAGCTGCCTTATTCAGTATTGAGTGAATTAACCGAATCAGGGATATGCCTGTCAGGTGGAGGGGCCTTTATTTCAGGGATAGATAAACTCATAGAATCAAGAACAAACCTGGATGTCAGGGTGGCATCTGATCCGACACGTTCTGTTATCAAAGGCGAGATCGAGACACTGAACTATTGGCAAAGTCATAGAAACTGGTGGAAGAATATCTGCTGGCCCGAATTGTGAATGCCTTTGTGTTACTGTCAAAGTTTCATATTAAACCATCATTTGAAGACCTTCTATATGCTTTTTAAGGCGTTTGACAGAAACAGGAAAAGCAGTGCCCAGTTCCTGGGCAAAGACAGAAACCCTGTATTCTTCTATCATCCATCTTAATTGCTCAACGCCCTTTCTCTTTTCTTCTGAGGCATAGGGAGACAGGTCGCCCATAATATTACTTAAGGTTTTTTCATATTCTTCAACCAGTTTTGCCTTTTCTGCGTCCTTCTCAATGTTATAGACACCTCTCTCCAACCTTATTTCCATTGCCTTAAGGTTTCTCGGGATCTCTGCAATCTCCTGGCGCGAATACATATCAGGGAAATTCTGTGGTACCAGTTTTTCCGCCTGCCGTTTTATTACAGTGCTTAACATAACACCTGACTGACTAATCTTTTTGGACTTCGCAAGGTCATCGATATAACTTCTTGTATGGCTGTAAGCCAGAACTACCTTTAAAACCTCTTCGCGCAGGTTCCTGTATTCCTCAAACATTAAAGCCGGCAGTTCATTCGAATATTCATCAAACTGCTCCCTGCTTCTGATGTTTTTTCTGAACAGTTTTTTTATAAGACCTTCGTACATCATGCTGCACAGGGATGATTCACCGCCAAAATATAAAGCTGCCCTGGCAGCTTCTCCCGGAAATGGCCAGTCACGCCTTAAAAATATAATATCCTTCTGAAGCTTGATTTTAAGAAGTTCCCGGACACCTGTCACATGCATCCTCGCAGCAAGCTCTCTGTCATTGTAAAGCCGTATATTGACTTTACCCCTTTCAGGTTCAAGTGCAGGATAGAGATTCACCGCCGTACCGGTCTCAATATTCTCAGGCAGAAAATCAAAGTCCCACGCTACAATCCCTTTTCGCTCCCACTTTTTTTTAAAATTATTGAACTGATTCATGTCAGCAGGATGCCGTTCTATGTTACCAAGCAGTTCAGGTATATTTCTTCCTGCCTTCTGCTCATTGCCGCTGTCGTCTGTTAGGGCAATCCTTGTGCGGAGGTAATCCGGTATCTCAACCTGTTCCCATACCTCTTTAGGTATACTGACTTTAAACCTGTTGTATACAAAACGTGAAAGTGCACTAACAGGAGACTGTCCGTCTGTTTTCATTTCCTTTATGATTATATCTACGGTTCTTGACACAGGTATCAGCTGTTTTCTATAGCGTTTGGGAAGCCCCTTTATCATGGCTATGAGTTTTTCCTGCATAAAGCCTTCAACCCCCCATTCAAGGGATTCCGTTGTAAGGCCGGATGCGATTGCAGACGGGACCTTTATTGTAAGGCCGTCATCTTCCTTTCCGGGAGAAAAATTGTATGATGCTCTGAGCCTTATACTTCCTATCTTTAATTCATCGGGAAAGAGTTTAAGACCAGCCATATCGGGCATGGAGATGATAATATCCTCCTCCGTCATTTTTAGAAAGTCATCAGAGCCCTTTTCTCTGATCATTCGTGCAAGGCTCCTTGAATCACATATTCCATTCAGCCTTTCGGAATAAAAGGCAGCAAGCGAATCCTCCCCGGCCAGCAGATCCCTTCTCCTGAGTTTGTTTTCCATGTTTTCAATCCTTTTGAGAAGATCAATATTGTGTTCAAGGAATGAAAAATTCTTATCAATATGATTTTCAATAAGGGCACGCCGTACAAATATCTCATGGGCCTCTTTAGGGTTTATATTTCCATAAGAAACTCCCCGCCCGGATACAATGGGCAGCCCATAGAGAGATACATTTTCAAATGCCCTTACCTCTCCACGGCTTTTTTCCCAGCGGGGATCAGCATACGTATATTTGCAAAGGCTTCCTCCAAGTGATTCAAGCCATGCAGGGTCGATCCTTGCCGCATTCCTCGCAAAGAGACGGGATGTCTTAACCATCTCGCTTGCAACTATCCATGTATGGTTTTTGTTGAAGACAGCCGATCCTGGAAAGACCATCACCTCCCTGCCGCGGGTAGCCCTGTAGATATTTTTTTCCTTGAGGACAGCGATATTGGATAAAAAACCGCTGAGTATAGCCCTGTGAATGCCTGTATAACGCGTTTCTGAATCGTCCTTTTCCGGAGTCTTGGATAGAAATATCTTTTGTTCTTTTATTATGGTCATTATCTGATCATAGGTATAGGCCCATTCCCGCATTCTCGGAAATGACAGGAAATGGTCTCTGCAGAACTTTCGCATTTTATTCTGGGTTTTGAGTTCTTTCCACTGACGATGATACTGTTTCCACAACTTGAGCATGGTAAAAAAATCCGAGTCAGTATCCTTGAAAGGCGCATGCATATGATCTGCCTGAGCCGCTTTTTCTATGGGTCTTTCTCTGGGGTCCTGTATACTCAGGATACCTGCAATAATGGCTGTTTCTTCGGCATAACCTTCTTTCCCTGCCTCGATCATCATCCGGCTTATCCTGGGGTCAAGGGGCATCTTCGCCATAAACCTGCCCGTTTCAGTAAATACCATTCTGTTGTTCCGCTTTTCTATTGCACCAAGCTCGTTAAGCAGATCAAAACCATCCCTGATGCTCTTGTCTCCCGGGGGATCAACAAAGGGGAAACGGGCTGGCTCCCCCAGTTTGAGATCTATCATGCGGAGGATAACCTCTGCAAGGTTTGATCTTAATATTTCAGGCTGTGTAAATTCATCACGGTTTTCAAAATCTATTTCAGAGTAAAGCCTTATACAGACTCCGCTCTTCACTCTGCCAGCGCGTCCCTTCCTTTGGTCTGCGCTGCTTTTCGAGATTGGACTCACTGGAAGGCTGTTTGTCCTGGTACTGGGAGAATAACGCGCTATTCTGGCGAGCCCCGTGTCTATTACATAACTTATTCCCGGTATGGTAAGAGAGGTCTCCGCCACATTGGTGGAGACAACTATTTTAGTTGTCTTCACATTGTAGATCCTCTGCTGCATCGATGAAGGCAGCCGCGCAAACAGGGGAAGGACAGCCGGGTTATCCCTGTAGTTTCTGCCTGACAGTCTTTCGCAGGTCTCAAGGATATCCTGTTCTGTGGGCATAAAAATAAGTATATCATCCCTCGGCCTCTTTTCCTTGATCTCATCAACAGTCTCTACTGCCCTGTCAACATAGGTTATCTCTCCCTTTTCCTCCTGTTCAGGATCAATGGGACTGTATATTACCTCAACAGGATAAATCCTTCCGCTGACATGAATAACCGGTGCGTCATTAAAGGCCTTTGAAAACTTTTCAGTATCAATGGTTGCAGAGGTTATTATCACCTTGAGCTCGGGCCTTTTCGGAATAAGCGTTCTCAGAATGCCCAGGATAAAATCTATGTTAAGGCTCCGTTCATGCGCCTCGTCAATGATCAGTGTGTCATACTCGTATAAAACGACATCTCCCTGTGTTTCCGCAAGGAGTATGCCGTCGGTCATAACCTTAATGTAGGCATGAGGCGGCGTTCTGTCTGTAAATCTCACCTTGTAGCCTACGGATTTACCAAGGGGCTCGCCAAGCTCTTCTGCTATCCTCCTCGAGATGGAAGAAGCGGCGATTCTTCTCGGTTGTGTACATCCTATTTTACCGGTAATTCCTCTACCCGCCTCAATACACATCTTTGGTATCTGGGTGCTCTTTCCGGACCCGGTTTCGCCTGAAATAATTATGACCTGATTATTTCTTATGGCAGCAACTATCTCATCCTTTTTTGAGGTAATGGGAAGCTCTTCAGGATATGATATTTTCGGCGCATTGACCTTGCGATTTTCCCTTTCAAGAATAGATTTTCCCGCCCTTGTCAGCAGCCCTGAAAGTATATGGGATGGAGATTTTTTTGAACCCTTTTCCCTTTTCTCCTGGGTTTTAAATATATTCAGCCTGTTGGAGAGAAAGGCCTTTTCCCGGAGCATGGTGCGGGGAAGCAGGGATTCCAGTTTTTTTATATCTTCGGAAATTGTCATTTTACCAATATGCAGCCATGTTATTTTTTTTAAAAGCATGACCTGCTGATTAAAACCTTATGAATACAGCGTGTTCCTGTTTTTAAGGATTCAGTACAGGGCATATTCAACCACACAGTGCATAAGCCTTAAAAAAAGAGCACATTCTCAAAGGTATTCAGATCATATTATGAAAAAAGTATAACATGGCGGGTTACATGGCAAGCAAATCCTTAAAGTATGAAAAATAAAAAAGAGAAGTTTTATTCTGTCCAGATTCTCATGAGATGAACAATCACCTCCGTAGCCTTTTCCATGTCTTCAAGGCTGATCCATTCAAACCTGGAATGGGGATTATTTCCTCCTGTGAACAGATTAGGGGTAGGAAGACCCATAAAACTCAACCTGGCTCCGTCAGTACCGCCCCTGATACTTGTCCTTTCAGGTTTCAGCCCGGCCGCCTTAATTGCCTTTTCTGCCTTCTCCATGATCTCGGGGTTTCTGTCCAGCACCTGTTTCATATTGCGGTAGGACTCTCTGATAACCATTCTGATTTCAGCCCCAGGGTATTTTCCTTTTATCCTGTTTACCGTATCAGCTATCATTTTTTCTTTTTCAATAATTCCATGCTCTATAAAATCCCGGATAAGTATCTGGATTTTAGCCTCTTCAACGGTTGCGTTCAGAACATGAGGGTGGATATAGCCTTCTCTGCCTTCGGTGTTTTCAGGTGCTCCCGTCTCAGGCGGAAATGATTCTGTTATTTCTGCTGCTATCTTGAGGGCATTTATCATCTTTCCCTTTGCATAACCGGGGTGGACATTGATGCCTTTGACATGGATATCCACCGAATCTGCACAGAAGGTTTCATCTTCCAGTTCACCGGGCTTTCCGCCATCCACAGTATAGCCTGTATCGGCATTGATCTCATGGAAAGTGATTTTATCTGTACCCCTGCCCACCTCTTCATCCGGCGTAAAAAGCACCCTGATATTGGGTCTAGGATATAGGGGGTTATTTATCAGAAAAGTAACGGCGCTCATTATTTCGGATATTCCTGCCTTGTCATCTGCCCCCAGCAGTGTTTTTCCGTCTGACGTAATAATGGTATTCCCGGTTTTAACCTTTAAAACAGGATTATCTTCAACTCTTAAAAACGTATTATCTGATAATAAGATATCACCGCCGTCATAATGCCTGTGAACAACAGGGTTCACTCCCGTACCTGTAACATCGGGAGACGTATCCATATGGGCAATAAGGGCGATTACCGGCATATCCTTTGCCTGGTTTGTTTTTAGAAAGCCGGAAACATAGCAGTATTTATTTACCCAGACATCCTTTAGCCCCAGCCCGATCAGTTGTTTCTCAAGTATACGGGCAAGATCAAACTGCTTTTCAGTTGAAGGGAAATTATCCGAATCAGGATTTGAACCGGTGTCTATCTTTACATATGTAATAAATCGGTCAAGCAGGCCGGGAAATTCCATATCTCCATTACCTCTATTCAACAGGTGACACAGATATTTTAATGTAAATTAAGATTGTCATATATCGTCCTGACCTGTCTGCAAAGCAACGCAAACTGCTCAGGATAGAGTGATTGAGCGCCGTCACTCATGGCCTTTCCCGGATCATGGTGCACCTCTACTATCAATCCATGGGCCTCAACAGCCATTGCAGCCCTGCTCAGGGGTATAACCTGATCTCTTTTTCCTGCCGCATGGCTCGGGTCAATAATGATCGGGAGATGGCTTTCATTTTTAACAAAAGGAACGGCTGAAAGATCAAGAGTATTTCTGCTGTGGTTCACAAATGTCCTGACTCCCCGCTCGCACAGGATAACCTGCGAATTTCCTTCGGCCAGTATATATTCTGCGGCCATGAGCCATTCCTCTATCGTGGCTGCCATCCCTCTTTTTAAAAGGATAGGCTTCTTTGAAGTCCCCGCCCTTTTCAGGAGGCTGTAATTCTGCATGTTTCTTGTTCCGATCTGTACCAGATCAGCGGTTTCTTCAACCATATCAAATGTGTTTACGTCTATTACCTCGGTTACAACCGGAAGGCCTGTTTCCTCCCTGACCTTTTCAAGTATCCTTAAGCCTTCTTTGCCAAGTCCCTGGAACGAATAGGGTGATGTCCTCGGTTTGAATGCCCCTCCCCTGAACATGTTTGCACCGGCTTCCTTTACCTTTTTTGCTATTATGAGACACTGTTCCTCGCTTTCAACAGCGCATGGACCTGCGATCATTGCAATATTGCCGTTACCGACCTTTACACCGCCAACATCCACTATTGTTCCCTCCGGTTTGAATTCACGGCTTACCAGCTTATAGGGTTTAGTCACAGGGATAGCATCCTGTACCCCGGGCATCCCTAAAAAAAGTGAACCGTCCACAGGCCCCTTGTTGTAAAGGATGCCAATGGATATCCTTTCTCCTCCGGGAATCGGTCTCGGCGTATAACCCTGTGCATTGATTGTGTTTATTACATTTTCAATTTCTTTTTCCGTTGCGTTTTTTTTCATTACAAGTAACATTTCTTATCTCCCTGTAAATTTAAACCCAGATTTTGCAGTAGCCATCTACTGCGGCCTGAAAAACCTTGCTGCAACGCTCGTTTCACGATTTTAATCCTCACCATATTGTGCATATGCTTCCGGGTCAAAATCGTTCCAACTTCGCGTTTCGCTTTGGTTTTTCAATCCTCTCGACGATTTCTACTGCAAAATCTGGGTTAAAAAAAAGGGCTGATGGTTTTCCCACAGCCCTTAAAATAAAAACCGCGGGAATTTTTCGAAGTCCGCGGCCCTTATGCTATTTTTTTAATGACGAAAACAAAAACTTAAAGGACGGCAAACCCCTCCCTGTTCCACCAGCGCCACCACCAATATTTATTTTTAATAATTAACTTTGACATATTGTCTCTACACAGTAATTTGTATTTGTATGGAATGTAATCCAATACAAGCCTTGATGTCAAGGGTTTTCTGGGATTATCTGCTTCCTTTTTCAGGTTGAACATGTTAGGGTGCTTTTATACCAGATTTTATAAGGAGAAATATTTATGGACAGGAAGCGGTTATTAATAGGTTTTGGCCTTATTGCACTATTTATTATATGGTCAGTAATCTCCCTTTATCCGGATTGGCTCTGGTTTGACAGCCTGGGATTCTCACCCGTATTCATGAAAATGCTCATAAGCAGGTACGGTATCGGCGTATTTGTCTGGCTGATTCTGATTATTTTGATATATCTGAATATCTATACCGCAAAACGACTTAATCCGGCCTACAGCGGAGGGGCATACCTCAGGGAAAGAGGCAACTATGCTGCGCAGTTCGGAATGTCCGAAAAGACACTTAATATTCTTATTCTTGTATTTATTTTAATCCTGAGCATTGTAGTAGCCTCAAAAAGCAGTAAACACTGGGATTTAATCCTGAGATATCTTTACCAGGAACCCTTTAGAACCGTTGATCCTGTCTTTAACAAAGATATCGGCTTTTACATTTTTACACTGCCCTTTTACCTGCTGATAAAAAACGGTCTCATTTTTCTCCTTGCTCTTTCAACCCTTATTACTGCCGGATGGTATCTTAAAAACGGAGCCCTTCAGATAGAGGGAGACATGACTCCGATGGACGGAGCCCCTCCAGCCATTCCTACAATAAAAATCGCGCCAAATGCAAAAAGACACCTGATATTTCTGTGCGGTATAATCCTGCTTTTTATATCATGGGGTTTCTACCTTAAAATATACGAGCTGTTGTTTTCTACACAGGGGCCTGCCTTCGGGGCAAGTTATACGGATGTCCATATTAAGGTGCTTTGCTTCAGGATACTATGCATTCTTTCTATAATATTTGCAGGTTTACTCATTTATAATTCCTTTAAGCCCGATATGAAGATGATCTGGAAAGGCTGTGTCTCATGGTTTGCTGCAGTTGTATTGCTTTCCTATATTATTCCCCCCATGGCCCAGAAGCTTGTTGTAAAACCCAATGAACTTGAAAAGGAATCTCCATTTATTGAAAACAATATCAGGTTTACACGTGAGGCTTATAACCTGAACAGGATCAAAGAGGTGGACTTCAATGTACGTGACAGCCTTACCCTGGAAGACCTGGAAAAAAATGATGTCACAATTCAGAATATCAGGGTATGGGATGAAAAGCCCCTTCTACAGACCTACAGACAGATACAGGCAATACGGCTTTACTATGATTTTAACAATATGGATGTAGACAGATACATGATAAACAGTAAATACCGTCAGGTAATGATCTCGGCCAGGGAACTTGTTGCGGGGCAGCTCCCCCCGCAGGCAAACACATGGGTCAACAGACATCTCAAATATACCCATGGTTATGGTGTGGTCTCAAGCCCTGTTAATGAGGTATCAAAAGAAGGCCTTCCAAATCTGTTTATAAAAGATATTCCCCCTGTTTCCGGACCTGATCTAAAGGTAGACAGGCCGGAAATCTATTACGGCGAAAAAACTGACGACTATGTCCTTGTGAAAACAAAGACCGAAGAATTCGACTATGCCAGGGGCGACAACAATGTATATACAATTTACCAGGGAAAAGGAGGGGTGAATATAGGGTCATTTATCAGAAGACTGCTCTTTGCCATAGAGTTTATGGATCCCCAGATATTGTTTACCACCTATCTTACACCTGAAAGCAGGATCATGTATAACAGAAGGATACAGAACAGGCTCAATATTATTGCCCCCTTTCTTACCTATGATAATGACCCCTATATAGTTGTATCAGAAGGAAGACTTTACTGGATCATGGATGCCTATACCACATCTGATATGTACCCCTATTCCAGCAGATCGTTCATGCCTGACAGCAGAAAGCAGGTCAACTATATAAGGAATTCGGTAAAGGTGGTTATTGATGCCTATAATGGCAATGTGGATTTCTATTCACTTGATGATGTTGACCCAATACTCAAGGCATACAGGGCAATGTTTCCACATCTTTTAAAGCCGATCAGCACCATGCCCGAAGAGATTAAAAAACATATAAGATACCCCAGGGATCTCTTCACCATTCAGGTTGACTCATACCTGAAATACCATATGGAAGATGTACAGGTCTTTTATAACCAGGAAGACCTCTGGCAGGTGCCTGACGAATTATACGGTGACACCCGGCTTACCATGGAACCCTACTATATAATCATAAAACTGCCTGATGAAGAAAAGGAAGAATTTTTTCTTATGCTTCCCATGACACCCTCAAAAAAGGACAACATGATCGGCTGGCTGGCAGCAAGGTGTGATCATACTGATTATGGAAACCTTATTGTATATAAACTGCCCAAGGATAAACTGGTATACGGCCCCATGCAGATCGAGGCAAGAATTAACCAGCAGACTGAGATATCCAGAGAGTTCAGCCTCTGGAATCAGAGGGGTTCAAGGGTAATAAGGGGGAACATATATGCAATACCTGTCGAAGACTCCTTCATATATGTAGAACCTGTATATCTGGAGGCAAAACAGGAAGCGCCCGAAAAACCCGCTCCTGGGCAACAGGTCCAGAGGGGGCTCTTTTCAAAACCACAGACAGCCGGTCAGGGCGGTACAGCGTCACAGGGCAAGTCAAATATATCATCAGCATCTTTGCCGGAGCTAAAGAGGATTATTGCTGCATCCGGCAACAGGCTTGTCATGCATGAAAAGCTTGACGGGGCATTAAGGGCTATCCTGGGGAGTGAAGTTGTCCCTGAACAGCCTGTGACTTCCGAAACAATCATCCCGGTGATTGAAGTGAATGCGGATCTCTCTGAAATGGCGAAAAATGCCCTTGACCACTACATAAAGGCAAAGGAATACCTGCGTGAAGAAAACTGGGCAGGTTATGGAAAGGAACTTGAGCAGCTTGAAAATATACTTAGAACGCTCTCAAATAAAGAAAAACAGTAAAAATCTATTTCAGGGACATAGCAATAGTATAAACATCAAATATTTGGCATGGTTTGGCTGAGACTTGTATACAGTGACGTTTTGATGGCTACATTTAATTCACGGAGAATTGACTCCAGATGTATGTTGAATCCCAGTTGGATAAAAACTCAAAACTAAAAAATATTATAGTTCTTACAGTACTTTTTGCCCTGATTATTATATGCCTGACAGGCATTACTGTAGCAGTTCTATACAGATCAGAAATCAGATCCTATTATTCAGAATTAAAGGTACGAGGATCAGATTCTATTGAAAGACAGCGGGGGGTAATCTTCCAATACTTCAATTCGGTGCTTCCTGACCTTCTCTTTTTTTCTCAGCAGAATGAGCTTATATCCCTGCTCAACAGCGGTGAAAGCGAATGGGCGGAACTTGCCGGAAAGGAATACATAAAATTTGCAAAGGTTAAAAATTTATATGATCAGATTACTTATATAGATAAAAAGGGCAGAGAAATAATACAGATAAATATTAAAGACGACAGGGTTACAGCTACAAAAAATGAGGACCTTCAGGAAAGGGTAAACCAGGATTATTTTACTGAATCAATTGCCCTGAACCGCGGTGAGATATTTGTTTCAAGGCTTGATTTGGATATCGATCAGCAGGACATAGAAACGCCCTATAAACCGGTGATACGCCTTGCCACCCCTGTATTTGACGATTCAGGGGTAAAACACGGAATAGTAATATTGAATTGTAATGCCCAAAGGCTTCTTGACAATATCAGTTACTATGCAGACCCTGAGACCGGCAGGCTTATGTTATGCAACTCCGATGGCTATTGGCTTATAAGCCCTGATTTTGATGATGAATGGGGATTCATTTTGGGTGAAAGGAGGGACAGAAATTTCAAGGTCCGTTATACTGAAGAGTGGGGGATTATCCAAAACAGCAAAGGTTTTCAGTTTGAGACCGGAAACGGCTTTTTTAACTTCTCAAAAATCTTCCCTTTTTTAGAAACGCTTAATGCCCCCGAAAATATTACCGGATCGATCATACAAAAAGTAAAAAAGCCCGATCCATCAAAGTATTACTGGATATTGATTACCCATATTCCGCCCGAATCAATGCAGATAACAAAAAATAAGATATTCAGTAAATATCTTTATTTATTAGCAATCATTCTTGTCATTCTTATCCCGGTGGCATTTGTCCTGGCCGCAGGGATTGTCAGGCGAAGGGAATACAGCGCAAGGCTTTTAAATATGGCGCTTCATGATATTCTTACTGAACTCCCCAACAGGAGATATTTCATGGAACGTCTGACAGAGAGCATCGAACATGCAAGACGTTTTAATAGAAAAATGGGGCTTCTCTATATTGACCTTGACGGCTTCAAAGAAGTTAATGATACAAAGGGGCATGACGCAGGCGATGAACTGCTGAGAAAGATAGCTGACAAATTAAGGCAGACCACCAGAACAGCAGATATCGCTGCAAGGCTTGGAGGCGATGAGTTTGCGATTATACTTTTTGAAGTAGATTCAACAGACGGGGCGTTAAATGCCGGAAACCATTGCCTCTTGAATCTTGATACGGATTTTCAACTCAAAGCCGGAACTGTAAAGATACATGCCAGCGTAGGCGTTGCCGTTTATCCCGATCACGGGAGTGCCCCTGATGAAATAATAGATCAAGCTGACAAGGCAATGTATTATTCAAAGATGACCGGTAAAAACAGGTGTTCACTGGCTCATATAAAAAAGTAACGGCCATCATTATCACTATACATTAAATCCATTATCAAACGATCCACTTCCGGGTTTTACTGGCCGGTTGAAGCAGACTGTAAACACTAACGTGGAAGTATTAGATTGGATTTTCCTCTCTGTTGCTCTTCTTCCATCTCCTGCTGCATCTTCTTTAACTGTTCAACCATCTGGGACATTTCATTATTCATTGCCGCCGGAAACCGGTCTAAAGCCTCCTCAAGGGTCGAGGCATTCAAACGTGCCTGAAGAGGCACTGGTCCCTGCGGCGACATAAGCTGTGTGTGCCCTATAAAGATCTTATGGCGGCTTTCATCCGCCGTACCGTCTATATTAACAGGTGTAAGACACCTTATTGATGCTGTCTTGAGGTCAGTAAAACCCTCTTCTCTGTAAAGGTTCTTTTTATCCACCTTGAAATCTATCTGATTATTAGCCATCTATAACTCCTAAAAATTTAAAGAGGTTCTTCGGT
Organism: uncultured Desulfatiglans sp.; assembly: GCA_964610475.1. Taxonomy (GTDB): domain Bacteria; phylum Desulfobacterota; class DSM-4660; order Desulfatiglandales; family HGW-15; genus JAAZBV01. The sequence goes on along the minus strand of CAZSZQ010000019.1, from coordinate 5,508 downwards.
TTCATATATCTTTTTGAAGTTGACACCTATACCTTATAAATTATCTTTGTGCAAATTGCTTTTTAAATGATTAGTCTGATAAAAGACAAATAAATACCAGTGCTTTAACATCTTCAAATATTGATTGAAATAAAAAAGAGGATTTATCTCTGTAACCTTTTCTCTTTTCAGGAACATTACATGTCATTATGACAAATAAAATATCCAAATCAGAACCTGAGATTAATTTCAAACGACTTCGCAAACGGGATAAAAAAGAAATGGAACTCTGGTTCCACAGTTATGCTGACCCTGTTTACGGGTTCATCTATTACCGTGTCGGTAAAAATGCTGATCTTGCAGGTGAAGCATCACAGGAAACATTTGTAACTGCTCTTGAGAGTATTGACAAATACGATCCTGGCCGCGGGGAAATGTTTCCATGGCTTACCTATATTGCCCGTAACTGCATAAGGAAGGTTATGCGAAGTCATGGAATTGCAGGTGATTTGATAGATTTTTGGGAGGCTGTTGATGAAAATCTCGTAAAGACTGTAACCGACCCGTGTCCCAATAATATTCCCGAAGAGGTCCTCCAGCAGAAACAGACCTCAGAACTTGTTCGTATTGCTATCACAAATTTACCACTAAGATACCAGATGGCTTTACAGAGACATTACTTCGAGGATCTTTCAATTCATGAAATGGCAATTATGGAAAAAATCAGTGAAGGAGCAATAAAGGTGTTGCTTCACAGGGCTAGAGAGGCATTTCGTGAAGCCTTTAAAACCATCTCCGCCTCATTTATTGAGAGAGGAGAGGAAGTGAGGATTATCTCATGACAGAAATAAATAAACACAAAGATAATGAATATATCGATAAAAATCTGGACAGGCTGCTTGAACTGGGGGAGTTGATTCCAAAGATGCCTGAAAATGTTAAACACCGGATCAGGACAAGATTGATTCAAGTGGCTCCTGATTCAGGTAAAAATAGAATTTTTTCTTTTCGCTGGGTTGTATTACCTCTGGCCGCCGCGGCAGTATTGATCTTTTTTATGATATTCCCGTGGTTGGGAAACGTGTCAGGATCAATCACCTGGGCCGACGTTCATGAGCGGCTCAATCAGGTCCACACACTAACCTTCAGTGCATTTGCCGAGATTTCCGAACCCACTGGAATGCGGATAACCAAACGCAACAAGATCTATTATAAGGATCCCGGATTTTCGAGAATCGAGACATATCCTCAGGATGCCGTTCCCCTTTCAGTCGAAGAAGAACCTCAAAGGATAACAATCACCACAAACAAGCCGGGAAGTAGTAAAGGGGTGACTTTACACCCCGGAGTACACCGAGCAGAACTGCTCGATTCGATTTACTTTACGGACGGCCAAAAGCCGCTTTCCCCGTCTCCTATGGATTTAGCTTCATTTAACTGGGAGTTGATGAAGGAAATCACTGCGGGTAAAACAAGGGATGTCGGCGATCGGATAATTAATGGTATAAATGCAGTGGGCTTCGAATTCGATGTGCCGACCCGATGGTATATCGACGCGGACGGAAAAGTCCGGGCTCAATTATGGGCCAGTCATGACGATGGCAATGTCCTTCTGATAGAGCTAAAATATCGAAACATCCAGGGACAGAATGTGAGAGCGGAGTACTCGGATTTCCGGTGGAATGTTCCGATTGATGATAGCCTTTTTGATCTTACTGTACCGGAGGGATGGAGCCTCAGCCGAACCCGGACTGAATTGGCGGAATTTACAAATGTCGGACTCGCTCCTGGCGTCACCCTTCAGATAGGGCCGGACGGTCAGGAGCCCTTGACAAAAACAGAAGAGGTTGTCCGGGTGGTCCGGGGAGAACAGATCACCCATCCCGGTTCAGATATTCCCTGTGATGTAAAAATAACGATCGAGCTGAAGCCGGAGGCAATTCAACGGCTAATTGACTATGCCCACGCAAATCCTAAAGAGCTGATCATTGTCGATTTCAATGGACAGATAAAAGTGGTTCCAAATCTGTATAGGGCCGGTCTTTCACAACTGAACTTCGATCTTAGCCTGCTGGATCTTCCTCTGGCCAAGTTGGAAGCAAGATATTTCTCAACCACTATAGAAAGGAACGGGATATGACCATCCACGAACAAAATCAAAAACACCATCTTTTCTTTTATACAGTCTTATTCTTTGCGGTTATCTTCATAACCGCTCTTACAGCGGCAGGATTATCCGGCGGCAAAGCCGGGAAGTATACGTTCGAAGTGCGGCTTGCTTCACATGAAAAAGTTGAGGGATGGGAGATGGTCCCAGGTCCTGCTCCGGGGAAGACTCTCCTGTGGATCTCACCTGAAATTGCTCTGACCAACCAAGACGTTGCCCGCGCCTATGTCTATCGGTCACCTGATGGTAAGCCATGGGTGGGGATATTGTTGACCGAAGAGGGCGGCCTGAAACAGGCTCGCCTGACCAGGTCTCATATCGGCGAAAACCTGGCCATAATGCTCAACGGTCGGGTCATTATGGCCCCCAAGATCACAGAAGAAGTAACCGGCAGACGAGCCATGATAAGTGGTAATTTTACGGAAGAAGAGGCTGGATCGATCGCGAAGGGTTTATCCAGCGACCAGGCCTGGAAACCCAAGTTCGAACCCGGGAAGCATACATTTGAACTCAGGCTCGCTTCTTATCAAAAAGTAGAGGGGTGGGAAAAGGTTATCGGTCCCGAACCGCAGAATACTCCAATATGGATCTCCCCCGAAGTCGCTCTGACCAATGCGGATATAGCCCGCGCCTGGCCCAGTCGTACACCTGAGGATAAACCATGCGTTGAATTTTTACTCAACGAAGAGGGTGCCCTGAAACTGGCACGTCTGACCAAATCTCACATCGGTGAAAACCTGGCCATAATTCTCGACGGACGGGTCGACGTTGTCCCCATGATCATTGCGGAAATCACCGGTGGGCGGGCTATGATATTCGGTAGCTACACTGAAAAAGAGGCAGGATCGATCGCAAAGGGGATCATGATGAAGTAATCTGTATGTCGAACTCTAATATTCCGGGGTAAGTGACACTATCGTTACATAGTCACAGATTATGAAAGTCATGGATCAATTCCCTGATAGAAGAATGGGTCATAAATCATGGGCAACTGAAAGATATTTTCCGCCCCGTTCCCACGGTCCCTGGGAATGTCCGTTTTGACGCTCTGCGTCACATTATCAGCCAATTACAAAAGGTGATGTCTATAAATACTCTATTCCAGGCGGTACTTCTCCATTACCTCCAATTTCTTTTCGTCCGTAAGATATCTGAAATACTTCTTCCAGCCCGGACAAAAATTGATATGCCAGCGCCAGATCTTTCCCAATAACGATTTCGGGTTTTTGTCATATATTGCCCTGAATCTGCAATCTTCACATGTCATGATTGATCCCTCCCTTACAATATTATTCATCCCTTACTAAGAAACATATTATACCACATCTGACCGTGATATGGTACTGCTGACAAAATTGACTATTCTTTTTTTTCAAACAGCGTTGAATAAAATTTTTTTACATAATTCCCTGGTATTTTATCAACAGGATATGACCCGTGCATCAGCGTATGGACCCACCTGCCGTCCTTTTTTTCCAGGACACCGGTTTGAAAGACATTTTCAAGGCAGGATTCCCTCCCCTTAAAAGAACTGCAATCATCGAGAAAGCATGAATACCACGCCACATCTCCTGATCTGGAAAAGACAATGCGCAAGTCCTTAAATTTGAATCGGGTTCCATGGAAATCCGGATCCTTCCATTGCTCCGAATAAGACTTGAAATTATCAAGCCCGATAATCTGGCTGTCTGAAAACAACCAGAAATGAAACAGATTTTCGTCCCACAGGCGATACATGGCATCAAAATCTTTCTTGATAGCCCAGCCTATCGCCTGCTCAATCGTTTTTTTAACTGCTTCATAATCCTGCAATGCAGTCTCCTGAGAGGCAATACTGCCCGTAAAGCCAGATAAGAAGAGTAAGACAATAGAAATCAATATAAAATATTTTTTAACCATACGCCTCCTTTGTGAACAGGTGTTAGTAAATGGAGACCCTATGCAGTCTTGTTAATTTATTTGATAATTACTTTGATTTATCCCAAAGTGCATCATGCCATTCCGGTTTTATTGCCCCTGTTCAGCTCCAAACCTGTAATGTTATCTATTTGATATTTTGCAGTGCTTCTCTTCCCCCTGTATCATTGCCGGATTAACTGTGTAATAATGTACAGGCTGATCATATGGCATGCCTGATCGAGTATATTTATCAGCAGCCATAACTTCAGATTATTGAAGTTCATTTTTTCAGGGTCTTTGGTCTTTCTCCTGATCCACTCTATAAACTCCGACCTTTTGACATGCACTTTTCCCGGACCAAACAACCCCATCTCTATGTTTGATCTGATCACATCGATAATAATATGCACACAGAAGAGATAAACAGCGCCTTTGAGCCAATCCTGCCTTCCCGGGCAGAGGTATAACATTAAACCTGCCAAAAACCCGTGGATCAGGCCGTGTATCATTTGCCCTGACATCCGGGTCAAAAAGCCTAAACCTCTTTTTAAAATGGCGAGTTTTTGGGAGGCGAAAATGATATCACCCAAAAAATGAGCCGCTAACAGAAAGATAAATATATAGAATGTTAACAAGCCTTCCTCGTGAACAGTTATCCGCGGGAGAGATCGTAAACCGGCGCTAAAAGCGCGTTTCAGTCAACAATACTTCACCCATCCTGCAGTTACAACATCAAAACAGCTCCGGCCTCTTTTTGAGTTATGCTTTACATTGCTATTTGCAACACCCACCTTTCCTGAATACATAAATCGCCCACCCCAGCGTTTCCCGTCCCCATCTCAGATAGGCTGTCTTACTCTCATGCACCCGCTTCAGCACAGTCTTCACATCCGGATCATCCTGATGATCACTCGCCCAGGTTTCGGAAGCATACCATTGCAACCCTTCATATCTATCCCAGTCATCCTGACTGCTTACAAGTGTGTACACCGCCTCCAATCCGAGCTCCCGCCCGGTCTCTACCTTCTGATAATGTGTTCTGAAGTCGTTCCGTGTCATTTCTATCGCCTCTAAATACTCTTTTTCCGGTTCATGACGCCAGTACGGTTCTCCAACAACGATCCAACCTTCCGGGGCAGCCATCTTCTGCAGCACGCTCAACGTCCCTCGGTGCCCGCCATAAATCCAACTCGCACCGATGCATGCTGCCAGATCAAAGCTCTCTAAGGTCTCCGGGACAAACTTTGCCCCGTCCATCTCCAGAAATTGGAGTTGGACATCCGGAACACGCTCTTTATGCTTCTTGCGGGCATCGGCAATGTGGTAGGGAGAAAAATCAACGCCTGTCCCTGTTATTTTTCGGTGCCGCTCTGCAAGCCTGATGATAAACTCGCCTTTTCCGGTGGCAATATCAAGTACGCGTGCCCCGGTTTTCAGAGGCAGAAGTGTGATAAGCTGTTCAA